>CANQIM010000065.1 GCA_947624075.1 uncultured Bacilli bacterium
AAAGAAGTTCGATATAAGACTTTTTTGTAGACCAAGTATTAACTTTTTTAGATTATCAAATCAATAAACGAGAAATTTTTCATCTCTCGTTTTATTATACAATTTTTTAATACCTTTACATTTTTGCAAATTTTATAATAAATATCTTCAAAATTTTTAATTATCAAATTAAGTTAAGTTAAAAAATCCTTTATTTTTTGAAAGAGACTTTTCTTTGCCTTTGCTTTTTCTTTTTGATAAATATCTACTTTACCAATTAATTCATCACTCAAATAAATATCAACTCTACCAATAATTTTGTTTTTAGATTTTTTATTTTCAATAGACAAAACTGTCTTTATTTCTTTTGTTTCTGGTACTGTTAAAGGGTAATAAAATGATTTTTTTAAATAAACATCTCCATCGTAAAAGCTCTTATCAATTTTGAAATTATCTTTATCAATTAATAAATAGTTCTTGTAATTTTCAAATGCTAGGTTGTAGTAATACTCATGTGTTTCATATTCATCACCATCATTTAAAGTAACTATTGTTAAATCTAAATTATCTTTAGAAGCTGTTGTTACTAAGGTTTTACCAGCAGCTGGAGTATACCCGTTTTTTCCACCTGTACAGTACTTATAATTAGTTAAAAGTTTATTTCTATTGTACCAAAGATAGTTCTTGCCTTCAGTTTTTGTTGTATATTTTTTAGTACCGACTATTTCCCTATATACTTTATTTTGATAAGCATATCTTGATAAAAGAGCCATATCATAAGCTGTTGAATAATTCTTTGTATCATCATCTAGACCATGTGGATTTTGAAAAATACTATCTTTCATACCTATTTCTTGAGCTTTTTTATTCATAAGCTTAACAAATTCTTCTTCACTACCACTAACTGCTACGGCTAAGGCAACAGCTGAATCATTACCACTACGTAATAAAAGACCATAGAGCAAATCTTTTATTTTCATTTTCTCCCCTACTTCAATATAAATATTTGTTCCATACATCTTTAGAACTTCTTCACCTATAGTAATTTCTTTTTCTATATCGGTATTTTCTAAAGTAACTATCGCTGTTAATATTTTAGTAGTTGAAGCGATGAGCTTTTTTTCATTCATATTTTTTTTGTAGAGAACCCTTCCCGTATTTAAATCCATGACAACCCGTGAAGTAGATGCCATAACTGGTTTGGTACTAATAATTAAAATAGTTATAAATAAAAGAAAGACTTTTTTTAACAATGAAATCACCCTATTTAAGTTTATAAGAAAAAGTTAATTATTATGAATAAGAAAAACAATTATTTGAATAGTTTATAAATATATGATAATATTATGGTTAATGAAAGGAGTTATATTTTATGGCAAATGAAAAAAAATTAGTTGAAAAAATAACAGCACGTGATGTTGACTTTGCACAGTGGTACACCGATGTTGTTAAAGAAGCTAAGCTTTGTGATTATTCTAGTGTTAAGGGGTGCTTAAATTATTTGCCGAATGGTTATGCTCTTTGGGAAAATATTAAAAATGATTTAGATAAAAGATTTAAAGAAACAGGAGTTGAAAATGTTTATCTACCAGTTTTGATTCCTGAAAGTCTTCTTCAAAAGGAAAAAGATCATATTGAAGGATTTGCCCCTGAAGTAGCTTGGGTTACTCATGGTGGTTTAGAAGAATTAGAAGAAAGATGTTGTATTAGACCAACTAGTGAAACACTTTTCTGTGATTATTGGCAAAAAATTGTTAAATCTTATCGTGATTTACCTTTAGTATGGAATCAATGGAACTCTGTTTTGCGTTGGGAAAAGACAACTAGGCCATTCTTACGTTCAAGGGAATTTTTATGGCAAGAAGGTCATACTCTTCACGCAACTGATGAAGAAGCTCGTCAAAGATGTGAAGAAATGTTTAAGGTATATTATGACTTTGTCACGGAAGATTTGGCAATTCCTCTTATTTGTGGTAAGAAAACGGAAAGTGAAAAGTTTGCAGGGGCAGAAGATACTTATACCATTGAAGCAATGATGCATGATGGTAAAGCTTTACAATCAGGAACAAGTCATTATTTTGGACATAGCTTTGCTGATGCTTTTGGTATTAAATATTTAGATAAAGAAAATAATTTGCATAGTGCTTATGAAACATCTTGGGGTATGTCTACTCGAATAATTGGCGCAATTATTATGGTTCATGGAGATGATAGTGGTTTAGTCCTACCTCCAAGGATAGCACCAACTCAAGTAATGATTATTCCTATTGCTCAGCACAAAGAAGGTGTTTTAGACAAAGCTTCTGAATTATTAGATACCTTAAAAGAAAATTCTATACGAGTAAAAATGGATGCTAGTGAGAAAACACCAGGTTATAAATTTTCTGAACAAGAAATGCTAGGTATTCCAATTAGAATAGAAATTGGTCCTAAAGATATTGAACAAGAACAATGTGTCCTTGTAAGACGTGATACTTCTGAAAAAATAATTGTTAAATTAGATGAAGTAACAAAAAAAGTTCCAGAACTTCTAGAACAAATTCAAAAAAATATGTATGCTAAAGCTAAAGAATTTTTAGATAGTCATATCTATGAAGCAAATACAATGGCTGAATTTAAAGATATAGCAGCAAACAATATCGGTTTTGTTAAAGCTAGTTGGTGCGGCGATGAAGCATGCGAAGAAAATATTAAAGCTGAAACTAATGGTTTTGGTTCAAGATGTATTTTAGAAAATGAACAAGTAGCCGACAAATGTATCTATTGTGGCAAGGATGCAAAACATAAAATTATGTGGGGAAAGTCTTATTAAAGACTTTTTTTATTTTTCATTTGCTACACCATTTTCAATACTTACTCTTTGAACAAATGTTAAGGCAGCAACTAAGCATATTGTAAAACTTCCTCCATAACTCATAAATGGAAGAGGAACTCCAGTCATTGGCATAAGGCCAAGTATTCCTAATAAGTTAATTGCGATGTGTATAAAAATGTAACAAGCAACTCCATAGCAAATTAAAGCTCCCCTATTATTAGCTTTTCTTCCTATCATAAGAATTCGATACAATACAAACATATACATTAGAATTATACCTATACCAGTAACTACTCCTAATTCTTCAACAATGATTGCGAAAATGAAATCTGTATAAGGCTCAGGTAAGTACAAATATTTTTGTGTGGAATTACCTAAACCAACTCCTGTTAGGCCACCATTATTTATAGCTATATAGCAGTTACAAACTTGGTTTCCATCATCTAAAATTCTTTCACAAGGATTAGTAAAATTAAAACGACTTAGCTGTCTATCTTCAAGAATACTTTTACCCGAAGTAGCAAGTAATATAGCTCCAAAAGCGACAAAACTTAAAATAATAAAAACTATTTTGACCTTTAAATCTTTTCTAACAGGAGAAGCAAAAAACATTAATCCTACAATAGCACTGTAAATAATAGTTGTACCAAGATCTGGCTGTAAAAAAATTAAGCCTGCAATAATTACACAAAAAAGAATGGGGAATAAACTTTTAACATAATTTGTTAATTTATTTTTATTTGTATCATAATAACTTGCTAACCACACAATAGTTATTATTTTAGCAAACTCACTTGGTTGAATATTAAAAAATCCTAAGTCAAACCAACCAACCATGTCATTTTGAGGATTACCAAATATAAGTAACGCTACTAATGTAGCAATCATACCAATCATTCCTAAAAAAGACACAGCATAATAATGCTTAGGCCTTATAAATAAAAGGCAAAAAGAAGCGATAATGCTTATTGCTAAAATTATTATTTGTCTTACGAAATAATAATAGGTACTTACGCCATGTGACATGTAGGCTGTAACATTAGATGCAGAAAAAATCATAACTAAACCTAAAGAAAATAGAATTATAGTTGCTATAAGTAATGGTTTATCAATACATCTAAATACTTTTTTCATACTTTTCACCCTTCTACTATAATAATATCACAAAATAAGAAAAATCTTATTCTTATAGGTTACTTTTATTAACAATTCCTGTAAATTTACATAATTTATAATAGATTAAGTAAAGGAGGAGAGTTTATGTATTACTATGGTGGAGGCTCATCTTGCTGCAACCAAACTCCATACTACTACCCTATGAATAACTATGGAGGAAATAATAATACTAATTCAGGTTACGCAATAATTTTAGTATTATTCATTTTATTAGTAATTGTTCTAGGAGCACGTTATACTAATTATTAAGAGAATCTTTCTCTTTTTTTTTGACTTTTTGAGCTAATTATAGTATTATATTCTAACGTTTAGGGGGCAATTATGGATGAGTTGTTTTTAGAAGCTAGAAAAATAGTTGGCAAAAGATATAGTGAAGATAATCCTAATTACTTTTACATTCTTTTTAGTTGTTATGCCCTTTTGACAAAGTATATAGATTGTAAAGATCTAGTTGAATATTATATTTTGAATACCAATGTCGTTATAGAAAAAGACGAAGTAGAAAAAGTGCTACTAATTAATATGGGAAAAGAAGGAGCATCTCTTTTCCTAGAAAATGAAGATTATCATGGTGTAACTTTTGATGGTATGAATTTTGAAGAAGGCAGAGTTATAGTTAGTGAGCCCTATATTTTAATAAGTTCTAATATATCCAATGATGAGGTTTTAATAACTTTAGTTCATGAGTTTTCCCATTTAATAAAATCTTTTTTCAAAAGTTATTCTTATAATTCATCAAATTATCTTAAGGTACGCTGTGGATTGGCATATACAGAAACATGGAATGATGATACTATAAAAGCTCAAAATGCAGTTTTTGATGAGATAATTAATACTTTGCAAACAAAAGATATGACAGAGAAAATTAAAAATGTTAATATGGAAATACTTAATAAAAAAGAAAAAGAATTTATTAGAACTCTGGATTTTGCTACTTTAGATAGAATTTCTGGTTATGATGAAGTAACTTCATTACTAGAAGATATTTGGAAGGAAGAAGAATTTAAAAATATTTTTGAAGATGATTTAGTTTTAGGTAATATTTCAAACATAAAGGATAGTTTTAATAGTTTTATAGATAGTGACTTGTTTGATACTCTTTCAATGGCACTTGATAATTATTTTTACTTAGAAGATGAGAAGAGTAAAGAATTAATTATAAGTATCGTTAATCTATTTAGGGCACATATAAATAAAAAACTATTAAAAAAATTATAAAAATGTAGTAAAATAAAAGAAGTTGAGGTGGTTTAAGTGTTAAAAACAAAAGATATACTAGATGAAAAAGATAAACGTTTACGCGTCATAAGTAAAGAAGTTGAATTTCCTTTAACAAAAAAAGATAAAGAATTAATAAATACTATGATTGAATATTTACATAACTCACAAATTGAAGAATTAGCTGAAAAGTATGATTTACGACCTGGCATGGGGATGGCTGCTATTCAGTTGGGGATTGCGAAAAGATACTTTGTTGTTGTAAATGAATATGATGAAGGACAATTTGAGACTTATATCTTAATAAATCCACGAATTATTAGTAATTCAGTTGAACAAATTTATGTTGAAAGTGGCGAAGGTTGTTTAAGTGTTAATAGACCAGTTGAGGGAATTGTTCCTCGTTATGCCCGTGTTACTGTTGAAGGTTATGATATGGATGGTAAAAAAATTCAAGTACGTGCTAGAGAGGAATTAGCTATTGCTTTTCAACATGAAATAGATCATTTAGATGGAATTATTTTCACTGATAAAATTGATAAAAAAGATCCTTTCAAAGGAAAAGACCAAATGCGTGCCATTTAGTCTTTTATTTTTCTTTAACTTTCACGTCTATTTTTACTAACTAATTCTAAAGTATTGGTTAGTTGTTTTATTCTTTCTATTATTCTTCGTGCTTTAACTTTATCAAAAGCAGAAGAAGTAATTGCTAAAGACTTTTCTAGTTCCTCAAGTGTTAAATTAGAAGTGAAAAAAGTTGGTAAATTATTCTCCATGCGGTATTGTAATATTGGCCCTAAAACTTCGTCTCTAGACCAGTTACTACAATTTTCAGCACCAATATCATCTAGTAAAAGTAAGGGGCTTTTTTTTATGTAATCAAATTTTTCAGAATAATTACTGTTAAAAGAAGCTTTAAGACTTCTTAAAAATTCAGGAAAATAAATTAAAGTACTTTTAACTTTCTTCTTAGCCATTTCATTAAATAAAGAAGCTATTAAATAAGTTTTGCCACTACCAAAAGAACCAGTCAAGTATAGTCCTTTAGGATTTTCATTTTTAAAATAAGAAGACATAAAGTCTTTAAAATATTTAATTATAGGTACTCTATTTTTATCATCCTTATAAATATCTTTAAAATTAGCCTCTTTAATATTTTTAGGCATTTCAAATAATTCAAGATTTTCTTTATAAGCATTATCTTCATCAGCTTGGTGTTGTTTTAAACACCTTTCATAAGAAAAAATTAGAAGTCCTTTATTTTCTGTTGGCATATATTGATAACCTTTTATATTGTTGGGACATTTATCTAAGCCTTTACAATTAAGACAATTATTGTATTCTAAAAAACTATCTTCAAGGGTAGATGTGTATTTCATAAGAACTTCTTCGTTAATATCTAAAGTATCTAGATATTTTTTAAAATCCTTGTTGCTACAGGCATCATAGTAAGAATGCTTTAAAGCGGCTTCATCATAGTTATTTAAAAGATTTTCTGTTTTCAAAATACCACCACCATTTATTTAATTTTATCTAATTTTTTTGTAAATGTCTATTATGATTGTAGTATTTTTTAATATAAATTGGAAAACTAGTAAGAAACATAATCAAAATATAATAATAAATTATTTTGTTCTTTTCCACATATAGACTGTGATGTATGGTTGTAGATTATTTAGTGTAGCAGCTGTTCCTGTAAATGTATGAGTGTGACCGTCACTTGTTGTGCCTTTTCCTGCTGTTCCTGTTGAAGAGGAAGTCGTAGAAAT
>CANQIM010000066.1 GCA_947624075.1 uncultured Bacilli bacterium
TAGTCCATCTTGAAAGGCATTACCTACTCTTTCAGATATTTTATAATAACCATGGGTAAATGGATCAAAAGCAATAGCATTTACTAATTCAACTGAAATGTTATCACCTTTCATTACACTTTCTAGAGCAGAGACATTTACCACCTTACCTACTACACCACAACCAAACTTGTCATTTTGATATTCTACAAATTCACATTCTAAGCATATAGGTAACTCATTTATAATTGGTGCATCAACGTTTGTAGACTTAATAGCTGTAAGGTTACTGTTAGCAAATTTATCTTTTACATTATTGCCAGAGACAAGACCAAAATAATCAGCTTCTTTTACATGCTTTGCATCGGCTATATGAACAGTAAAAGCTTTTCTTTCTTTTATATTTTTTACTGTTTTATGAGTTTCTGTTAAATTAAGGACTACATAATCTCTTTCTAACATCATTCCCCATGCAGCATTCATAACATTAATAGAGCCATCTTCATTATATGTTGCAATTAATAAAACTGGCATTGGAAAAATGGCTTCTGTTGTTTTTATATTTTTACGCATAATAATTTCTCCTTCTCATCTTATTTTTTATTATTTTGCATTTTGGGATGCAATTTCACTTATAGCCATTGTTGCAGCTAAAGAGCCATCGGCGGTAGCTGTTGTTAGTTGACGAAGTTTTTTTACACGAGCATCACCTGCAACATAGATTTTTTTTTTACTTGTGCAAACATCATCATGAGCTATGATGTAACCTTTTTCATCAATGTCTATCACATTTGCAAAAATTTCATTTGATGGTTCTTGACCAACAGCTATAAACAAACCATCTACTTTTATCGTAGTTTCATTAGAGTTATTGTCTTTAACAACAATACTTTCTACTTTATCTTCACCATTTATTTTTATACAATTAGAATTTAAAACAAATGATACGTTATCTTTTTGCTTTAACTCATTATAATAAGCTACTTCTCCCCTAAATGAATCTCTTCGATGGATTAAGTAAACCTTAGATGCAATGTTTGATAAATAAAGGGTATCTTCTAAAGCTGTATTGCCACCACCTATAACAGCAACTATCTTATCTTTATAAAAATTACCATCACAACTAGCACAATATGACAAACCCTTACCTATAAATTTAGCTTCTTCTTCCAAACCAAGTTTTCTATTCTTAGCACCTGTTGCGATAATAATTGCCTTTGCTTGATAAGTATTTTTCGAAGTGTAAACATTTCTATTTTCATCAATTTTAAGAACTGTTTCATATCTTATTTCAGCACCAAAATTCTTTACTTGATTATATAATTTATCTGCAAATTCAACTCCAGAAATATTTTCTATCCCAGGATAATTTTGAATCATATGGGCAGTTATTATTTGACCTCCATAAGTTTTAGCTTCCAATATTAATATTTTTTTATTAGCTCTTAGAGCATATAATGCAGCTGTTAATCCAGCTGGTCCTGCTCCTATTATTATTATATCGTACATATTAGTCTCCTCTTATAATTAGATTTTATCATTTCTATTTAAATAGTCAAGCTCTTTATTTATTTCTACAATTTTAAAATTATTTTTTAGCTACTCTAAGAAGAAGGCATGATCTTTAACTATCTTCATTATTATTGTTTAACAAATTTAAGAGTAATTATACTAATTTTTTATTACCTAGAAACTTCTTTTAACATAGTTTGAAAACATTTAATATGAAGCTTTTCATCAGCAATTATTCTTTCTAATAATTCTTTTATATAAATATCATTAATTAAACTAATATGATACTCATAATTATAAATAGCTTTTTCTTCGGCTAAAATGTTATTTTGAAGAATATTAAAAATATTAGTATTTATAGGTACAAAGCTACTACTCCAATATTTATAAGGGCAAATATTTTTCTCTTTATAAATAAAGGCGGGATTCTTCCCTAATAAATAGATAGTTTTTCCCAACATTTCTAAGTGATGCATTTCAACTATAGCTATTTTAATTAAGTTATGAGCTATTTCTTGATAATTTTTAAAAAGAACAAAATTTTGATAAGCATAACTTGTAATGGCACTTAATTCACTAGTAATACCAGCATAATCATTTAATAGTAAGTCTGCATAAAAAGAATTTTTTTGTTCAACTTTAATTTCAGGGTAAGGTTTTTCAACACAATATTTCATTAAATCACCTACTTAAGTATATAAAAAGATAATGCTATTTATGTTATAATAGAATCTAGTAGAGGTGAATTTATATGGCTATTAAGGAAATTAACTTTTTAAAAAATAAAGACTTTCAAACCATTCAAATAGAATTACTTTTTCCTTATGAAGAAAGGAAAGAAAATTTAGCTAAACTAGCTCTTTTGCCAGCAATGTTAAATTATATGAATAGTGTTTACGATACTGAAGAAAAATATCAAAAAGAAAAAAAGAAACGTTATATTTTAAATTGCTATTCCTCTAGATTTTCATTAAGACGAGCTGGTTTTTTCTGTTTTAGATTATCTATACCTAATGAAAAAGTTTTAAATGAAGATTTATTAGAAGAACAAATTATATTTTTTCAAAAATTAATATATTACCCATTAATTGAAAATGAAGGATTTAAAAGCTTTGAATTAGAACGTGAAAAAACTAATCTTAAGCGCAATTTAGAAAATAATATGAAAAAAATTCAAGGGTATTATAATTATAAACTTAAAAAATTAATTGATAATGATGATAATCGTATTTTTTCAACTAATTTGTATGATAATATGCATATAATTGATGAAGTTACTGAGAAAAACTTATATGAATTTTATAAAAATTTGATTTATAAAAACAAGCCTTTAGTTTTTGTTATGGGTGATGTAAATAAAGAAAAAATTTCTAATTTAATAGGAAAATATTTGTGTAGTAATGTAGAAGATGCTAAAAACTTAATAAAAAATTATGATAATTTTTTAAAGCCATTTAGTAAAATTAAAAGGGTTGAAGAAAAAGGTAATTTTAAAGATTCAGTTTTTTCAATGGTATATAAAGTAGAAAATATGTCACATGAAGATATGATTTATTTGCAAGGAATTAGAAGCTTACTTGCTTCACAGTCTGCTAGATTATTAGATGAAAAACTTAGAAATGAGTATGATTTAGTTTATTCAACAAGAGTTAGCACTTATTTACACTATGGTGTATTAGTAATTACAGCCTTTATTAATAAGAAAAACAAAGATATTGTTGAAGAAAAAATTAAAGAAGTAATGAAAGAATTGGAAGATGAGAAAATAATTGGACCTTTAGAAAAAAATATCAAAGAACGTTTTAGGATGAATTTAATGAGACACTTAGATGATAAATTTGGACTTCTAGATGAATTTATTTATAAAAAATTAGGAATTGATAAGACGATGGAAGAAACTTATGAAGATACTTTAAAGATAACGGTAAATGATATATTAAAATTTGTAAAAAGATTAAAGTTAGATTTAATCTACTATTTAGAGGAGGAAAAGAATGATTAAGTTAGAAACTATTTCCTTAGATAATGGTCTTAAAATATTCATTTTAGAAGATAAAAGAAGACATTCTGTATTTTTTCAACATATAACATTATTTGGAGGAGAGACAAAAGATTTTATTTATAATGGGAAAGAATATTCAATGAATGATGGAGTTGCTCATATATTAGAGCATTATGTTGTAGAAGAAAATACAAAGGGGAATTTTTTAGAAATACTTGGTAAAAAACAAATGAATACTAATGCCTCTACATATAGGAATATGACTAAATATTATTTTGAAACAGTAGAAGATGTCATATTTGGAATAAAAACTTTATTAGAAGGAATTTATAGTGTTGAGTTTACTGAGGAAAAGGTTAATAAAATAAAAGAGCCTATTTATCAAGAAATTAGAGCTAGATTGAATGACAAATTTTATCATAGTGAAAATATGATAAAGGAAAATCTCTTTAAAAAAATTCATTATAAAAATATAGCTGGATCTATAGAAGAGGTCAAGGCTGTAACCTGGGAAGATTTAATGAATTGTTATGAAGCCTTTTATCAGCCAAAAAATCAGTATATTGTTGTAGCAGGTAATTTTGATAAAGAAGAAGTTGTAAATTATATAAAAGAATTTTTTAAAGATAAAAAGTTTAATAATGAAAAAGCAGTTGAATTAATTGATTTAAAGGAAGATAATGAAGTAAAGAAAAAAACAGGAGTTGTTTACTTTCCAACAGCTCAAGACTTTGTAGAAATTGTCTATAAAATTAATATAGGTAAAATGAATTGTCGAGAGAAGCTCGATTTAGATTTTTATATAAATATTTTCCTTGATAACTATTTTGGGGTTACTTCCAAAATTTATAATGAATTGGTAAAAGATAAAATTATAACAGGGGGCATATCTAGAGGTTATCATCAATGTGGAAATTTCTTTTTAGTTAGGATTAGTGCCTATACTGATAAAAAACAGATATTTATAAAGAAAATTACAGAAGCTATTAGAAAGATGGACAAATTTGATGAAGAATTCTTTGAATTAGAAAAAAAGCAAATTATTATGTCAGTTGTTTTAAGAGATGAGCAAATATTTGATATGGTTATTCCCTTTGTCGATAATTTAGTTAACTTTAATTATCCATATTTAGATACAGTTGATGATATTAGTAGATTGCATTATAAAAATTACGTAGAAGTAATTAAGAACTTAGATTTTAATAATTATACCGTTGTTACCATTAAGAACAAAGAAAAAGAAGCTTGAGTGACTTCTTTTTTAGTTTAACAACCTGTTTTAGAGCAAGTATTTTTCTTATTTAAGCATTTAACTACACATTCTAATTGATCATACATCTCATCTTTCATATCTTTAGTTATATCTTGATATGGATCTTCTTGCTTTTCACTAATTCCTTCAACTAATTTAGTTGGTTTACCATTGACTACAGCAACGACGTTAGGAGCATATATTCTCTTTTCACCAGTTGGAACTTCCTCTCCGTCCTCAGAAGATAGATTATAATCATCTAAAACGCTATCTAATTTTTCAAGCAGTTTAGAATAATCTTTAGAACCTTTCTTTGTTGTTTTTACTTCATTGTTATCAGATAATTCCTTAGTATCTCTAATATCCAAAACATTGACATAGTAAATTTTGGAAATTTTATTATCCTCTGCAATTTTTAGTAGAGTTTCAATCATACTTCGACACCATGGACAAGTTGGAAAACCAAAATATACAATGAAAGATTCTTTGTCATCAATCATTTCTACTACATCCTTAGCAGTAGAATAAACTATAGGATTATCTTTTTTTATAGAAACTGGTCTTATTTTATGGTTGCCATTTTCTTCATTGTTTAAGCTTTCATATTCCTCTTTAAATTTAGTTGCATCTGTTTTTTTGCCACATCCTGTAAAAGTAAATAAAGTAACTAGCATTAAAAAGAAAATTAATATTTTTTTCATTATAACAACTCCCTACTACAACATGTCTACAAATATTATAAAGCATTATTTAAAAAATTGGTAGAGTTTTGTTTATTATTTAATAATAAATAATTGTATCTTTTAAAAGCTATGCAAAATTTTATGAATATGCTATTTAGTTCTTTTCCACATATAGACTGTGATGTATGGTTGTAAGGTACTAGTAGAAAAAGCTGTTCCATTACAATTTGTACAAGTTGTTGTTGCTGATTCTGTTGTTGTTACCGTGTGAGAATGCTTACCAGTTGTTGACATTGTATTATGTGAAGTATCTATAATTAATGGATTTCCATAGCTAACAGCACCTGGAAGAGCTTCTACTATCGATGAACTTACTGCAAAATGGACATCACCAGCATTTTTACCCCATCCTACTAAATTATTGCCTAACACATGAACATGGTTTCCATCTGTTGATGTACTTCCTGATAGAGATGGAACTACATGTGAATGACTTGGTAAGTTAGTTTCTTTTAATGTTGTTGACACACTTTTTGCTCCTCCTGTTTTTCCTACCGTACTAAATTCTGTTTGGGAACTATCTATTCCTACTAAAGTTTGTCCTTTGCCAAAGGTTTCCCAAGTTCCTCCAAATAATGTTCCTGGATTAGTACTATCATAGCTTATATAAATACTGCCTACTGGGTATATCTTATTTATGATCGTTGTTTGTAATGTTACTAAGTCATTGCTAAATTTTGTACATGTTCCATCGATTGCGGCTTGGACATTGGTGGCACCTAATTTAGAGTTATCTACATAAGATACGTCGGCACTTTTGATTAAGGTTTCGGCTATTACATATGATGAGACTATTGATATTGTTACACCAATTATTATTCCAAAAAACATTATTAAATATGTTTTCTTATTTGTCTTATTACTTTTTACTTTTTTCATTTTTTAAAAACTCCCATCTATTATTTTATTTACTTCATCTATTACACTCTTATTTAAAGCAAAATAACTCACACTAAAAAAGAAAGATTATTACTTCAAATATTAAAACCTTACTTAATTTCTTATTCATAGTAATTCACTTTAAACTCCACTTTCTCCTTATTTTATAACATTATTATACCCCCCCCCCGTCTTATTTTGTCAATAAAAAACTGTGGTTATTTTCCACAATTTTTCAAGTTGTAAATTTGCACAATAATTAATCTGTGAATTTGCAGGCTTTTTTGACTTAACTTTTTGCACATTTTTTTGGCTAG
>CANQIM010000067.1 GCA_947624075.1 uncultured Bacilli bacterium
TTCTTTTACTCTTTTAATTAAATATGAATTAATTTCTGTATCAGCAATAGTTACAATAGTTTTATCTTCTTTATAGTTTGCACTACTCTTTTGATTAAAATATCTAAGCATTATTTTACCTGCTTGGTATGCAATATCTTTTGCAAATTCTAAATATTCTTCCATTTCTAATCATCACCCATTAATCTTGATACTAATATTTCTGCCTTTTTATAAGTCATTGAATTTTCTCCATATCTGTCTTTAATATCTTCTAGTCTTTTGATATAACCAACATCATTACCATATTTATCAATTTGCATATCAGCTTTATTTAATATTTTTAAGTATAATGAAGAATATCCTATATTTGTGTTTCCATGATAGAAAACTTCTTTCCAATATTTATATTGATTTCTTTTTAATATTTCTCCACCTATATGTTCATGATTAGAATTATTTCCGTATTCATAACCAATATCATGATTTAAGCCTAATACAAATAAATCCTTTAACTCATTAGAATCTAAGTTATATTTTTTCCCTATTTCTACCATTTTTCTAGCAACAGCTAAACTATGTTTTAATCTATTTTCATCCATATTTTATCTCCATAATTATTGCTTATTGAATATGTAATAACAATTACTAGACAGTGAATAACTAAATAATTTCACCTTGTCTTTATAATGTTTAAATTTTTACAAAAACTTTACGTGGTTGCTTACATATTGGACAAGTAAAATTAAGTGGTAGCTCACTACCTTCATAAATATAACCACATACTGAACATTGCCAACGATTTTCTTTTATTTCTTTTTCTATTTCCGGTAAATATGTTGGCGCCTTGCTAGGACTTTTACCTTTTAAAACTTCATGATAATATTTATAGCTCATAGGCTCTTTTTCCATAATTTTAGCACAAGAAATAATTTTGCCTAGAAAAATAGTATGAGTATTAGTTTCTAGTGTTCCTATAACTTCACAAGTTATATAACCATTTGTATCCTTTAAAACAGGAAGATTATCTACTTCTTCATATTCGAATGCACTAAATTTAGCAACATCACGACTGCTAGAAAAACCAAAAGTACCTATTATTTCTCTATTACTTTCTACATTCAATACTGATATTGAAAAAAGTTGGCTTTCTTTAATACAGTTATTGGTATAGTTTTCATGATTAATACTAATAGCAATCGTAGCTGGTTGCGATGTTATTTGCATAACACTATTTGCAATACATCCTACATTTTTAACACCATCTTTACTTCCAATTACATATACTCCATAATTAAGATCACGCAATATTTTATTATCCATAATTATCACCTATAAATATATTAATTTTGCCTTAATATCTGCTGATTTTTTATTAAATCATAACTGATTAAAGCTATATCATCTAAATTTTCTTTATACATATCAACTGCTGTTATTTGACTATTTTCATAAGTTGTATAGTAATATATTCCCTTGTCCATGTTACAGCAAGAACTATAAATAGTTATTTCATATTTATCTTCTCCCATATGAACGCATCCTCTTTGTTGATCGACAGAACCTAAAATATGGAAAAATTGACTTATACTTTCAGATTCAGAAGTACCTGACAAGGAATTCATTTTTGTAAAAGTAGCTTTGACAAAACGTGATGCTGATGATAAATCACCAGGTAAGCCCAAAGCACCCATACCTCGACTATAAATATCAAAATTTAATTTTTTAGAAAAATTATTTACTGGTGGTTCTATTGACAAATTCATATAATTATTTAAATTGAACATGTGAATATCAAAAGTTGGATTATTTGTTAAAACACCTACGGGATTATCATAAATTTTTAAACCATCTTTGATACTTTCAACTGTGATTGAACTTTCTTTATCAGAAATAATCCAGTGTAGAGGTGAAGCTTTTAATTGTTCACTAAAGTTGATATTAGCAATATTTATATTTTTTAATATTTCTTTTACCTCTGTAATATTAGTACATTGTGTTAAAATCCAAGGAATAAATTCAAATGGGGCAATGTTATCTTTTCCACTTTGTTCTTCATTATAAAAAGCATTATTAGGAAAGTTTAAGCCTGCCATACCTAAACCTTTTTCGTTGATAGCGTCATAATATAGTGGATAATTATTTTCAATAAAAGCCATACCAATAATAGCATAATGCTCATCAATTGCTCTTGCCCTTCTAAATTTAAATGGATATTTTCTTGGTGTAATAGTTACTGTTTCCTTGTAAGAAAATTCTAAATCTAAATTTCTTCCAAAGTAATGATCTTTAGTATTATAAGTTATTGCTGTACACATATAAATTACCATCCTTTCATACAAAATACTTACACTTATTGATTATTTAAAATATAATCAAGAAACCTATAAATTAATTTTGCTAGTTAAATATTTAAAACTTAATTTTTATTCTAACTCAAAAGCACCAGTATATAATTGATAATATTTTCCTTTTTCTGCAAGTAATGTTTCATGATCACCACGTTCAATTATCTTACCATTTTCAAGAACAATTATAGCCTTTGAATTACGGACTGTTGAGAGACGATGAGCTATTACAAAGACAGTTCTTCCCTCCATAAGTTTGTCCATACCATCTTGAATTTCTTTTTCAGTACGAGTATCTATGCTAGAAGTTGCCTCGTCCAAAATCATCACTGGAGGATTATTAAGTGCACACCTGGCAATAGAAAGTAATTGCCGTTGTCCTTGAGAAATATTTTCACCATTATCGGTAATCATCGTATTATAACCATTGGGCAATTTTTCAATAAAAGAATGAGCATTAGCTAGAATGGATACTTTGATACACTCTTCATCAGTAGCATCCTTTCTTCCATAACGCAAATTTTCCATGATAGTTCCTGTAAATAAATTTACATCTTGTAAAACCATACCTAATGATTTTCTTAAATCCTTTTTATTAATCTTTTTTATATCAATACCATCATAAAGGATAGTTCCCTCATCAATATCATAAAAACGATTTATTAAATTAGTTATTGTTGTTTTTCCAGCACCAGTTGCA
The DNA here is from genome assembly GCA_947624075.1 of uncultured Bacilli bacterium. Taxonomy (GTDB): domain Bacteria; phylum Bacillota_I; class Bacilli_A; order RF39; family UBA660; genus CANRGD01. The sequence goes on from CANQIM010000067.1 coordinate 3,028, forward strand.
CCTACTAAAGCTATTTTTTGACCAGACTTTGCATACAGATTTATATCTTGTAAAACCTTTTTATTTCCTATATAAGAAAAATCAACATTCTTAAATTGAATATCACCCTTTAATTCAACTAAAGTAGCTGAAGTAGGATCTTTCCAAGCCCAAAGACCAGTATAATTGTTAACTTCCTTTAAATTGCCAAATTCATCTTTTTCTACATTGACAAGTACTATTGTTCCATCATTTTCTTCGCTTTTTTCATCAAGTAAAGCAAAAATTCTAGAAGCTCCTGCTAAAGCTAAAGCAATAGAATTATATTGTTGAGATAACTGATTAATGTGCATTGTAAAACTACGTGTCAAAAGTAAAAATGAAGCAATAGCACCGATTGATAAAGTATTTGTTTTAAGGGCGAGAATTCCGCCAAAAATGGCAATCAAAACATATATCAAATAACCAATATTAGCCATGATAGGCATTAACATATTAGCAAACATATCAGCATTTTTAGTATTTTCGAATAATTCTTCATTCAACTTATCAAAATCTTTTTTGGCAACTTCTTCATGAGTAAAAACTTGAATTACTTTTTGACCTGTAATCATTTCTTCAATATAGCCATTTACTTTAGCAACTGACTTTTGACGTAGTAAAAAATATTTAGACGATTTAGAACCAACGTATTTAGCAACTTTTAACATAATGAAAACACCAATGATAATGGCAATAGTTAAAAAGACATTTAATGTTAACATTGAAATAAAAGTAAAAATAATAATTACACCATTAGAAATACCATTAGGTATACTTTGAGAAATCATATCACGTAAAGCATCAGTATCATTAATATAATAGCTCATAATGTCACCATGATTATTATCATCAAAATACTTAATTGGCAAAGTACTCATATGCTCAAACATTTCATTTCTAATTAATTTTAGGGAACCTTGTGCTACTTTTACAACTAAACGTGAGTATAAAAAAGTGCAAAGTACACCAATAAGATAAACAAAGCCCATAAAGCCAATAGCTTTAAATAATGGTATCAAAACAGGATTTTCAACATTTATTAAGGGTGTTATATAATCATCAATTAAAGTTTCTATAAATAATTGGCCAAAGACGTGACAAATAGAACTAACTACTATAGCAATAACAATTATAATTAAAGGAACTTTAAAATTAACAGTAATATATTTTAATAACCTAATTAAAACACTTTTCTTGCTTTCTTTATTCATTTGAAGCACTTCCTTTGACTTGTGAGTAATAAACTTCTTGATAAATTTTATTGTTCTTTAATAAATTTTGAGGAGTATCAAAATCCACAACTTCACCATTATCAAGAACAATAACTCTATCACACTGTTCAACACTAGAAATTCTTTGAGCTATAATAATTTTAGTAACATTAGGAATATATTCTTTAAAGGATTTTCTAATATAGGCATCTGTTTTGGTATCAACAGCACTTGTGGAATCATCTAAAATAATTATTTTAGGTTTCTTTAACAAAGCTCGTGCAATGCAAAGTCTTTGCTTTTGACCACCAGAGACATTTGTTCCACCTTGATCGATATAGGTATCATAACCGTTAGGAAGTTTATCTAAAAATTCACTACAACAAGCAATATCACAAACCTTTTTTAATTCAGCCATTGTGGCATTTTTATTTCCCCAACGCAAATTATCAGCAATACTTCCACTAAATAAAACATTTTTTTGTAGAACTATTGCTACTGAATCACGTAAAGTTTTAATATCATAGTCTTTAACGTTATTATTACCTACTAAAATACTACCAGTTGTAACATCATAAAGACGTGGTATTAAATTAACAAGAGTACTTTTACTAGAACCTATGCCACCAATTATACCAACCATCTCACCAGAGTTTATGGTTAAATTGATATTTTTTAAAACAGGCTTATCTTTACTGTAGCAAAATGTAACATCTTTAAACTGAATAGAACCATCATTTACTTCCATTAGTGGATTATTAGGATTTTTAATATTAGGGGTAACATTTAAAACTTCAACAATTCTTTCCATAGAAGGAAGGGAGATTATACAAGTTACATAAATCATAGAAAGCATCATCAAACTATTTAAAATTTGGGCAGCATAAGTAATAACACCAGTTAACTGTCCTGTTGTTATAGTACCACTGATAACGTACTGAGATCCTAAATATGCAATAATTACGATAGATGAATATATACAAAGACGCATAATAGGTGTATTTAGACAAACAAGTCTTTCAGCTTTTAAAAATGTTTCATATATTTTATTAGAAATTTTGTTAAATTTCTTTACTTCGGTTTCTTCTTGAACGTAAGACTTTACTACTCTAATTCCTTGAACATTTTCTTGCACACGATTATTTAAATTATCATAGGTTTTAAAAACACTTTCAAACATTGGATGAGCTTTATTAGCAATATAAAACAAGCAAAAAGCTAAAATTGGTGCAATAATTAAAAAGACTATTGCTAAATTAGTATTAATAGAAAAAACTAATAACAAAGAAAAAATAAACATCAAAGGTGTACGAATAGCAATTCTTATTAGCATTTGATAAGTCATTTGAACATTATTAACATCGGTTGTAAGTCTAGTTACAAGACTAGATGAGGAAAACTTTTCAATATTAGAAAAAGAATAATCTTGAATTTTATAATACATATCATGACGTAAGTTTTTCGCAAAACCACTTGAAGCAATAGAAGCATACTTGCTTGATAAATAGCCAAAAAGCAAGGAAAAGATTGATGCTAAAACAAGAATACCACCAACTGTAAATATAACATTCATATTAGAAGCATTAATTCCATCATCAATTATTTTAGTCATCAGTATAGGAATTAAAGCATCTAAAATAACTTCTAAAGTAATGAATATAGGTGTTAAAATAGACATCTTTTTATATTCTCTAACTGATTTTAAAATTGTTTTTATCATTTGTATAACCTTCCTTTTCCATTAAATAGAAATTAATAAAAATATAAGCTTACTCGATTACACCAATATAAGATAGATTACGATAATCCTCATTATAGTCTAGACCATAGCCTACAATAAACTTATCTTCAATTTCAAAGCCAACATAGTCAACTGAAACATCAGTTACACGACGAGCACTTTTACTAATTAAGGTACATATTTTTAAAGAGTTTGGTTTTCTACTTAGTAAATAATCTTTCAAATAACTAAGTGTCCTACCAGAATCAATAATATCTTCAACAATTAAGACATCCTTACCTTCGATTGAAGAAGAAATATCTTTGTTTAAATTTATAATACCTGTGCTTTCCGTACTCGAATAGCTAGAAATTTCTATAAATTCAAAAATTACATTTTCTTCTATATTTAAAGCTAATTCCACAGCAAAAACACTAGCTCCCTTTAAAACACAGATAAGATAAATTTCTTTTCCTTTATAATCTTTACTAATTAATTTAGCTAAAGCTTCAACTCTTTTCTTGATAGTATCAGCACTGATATACTCTTTAATTTTCATATAATACCTCTTTTCTATATCA
>CANQIM010000068.1 GCA_947624075.1 uncultured Bacilli bacterium
AATATTAACTAGACATCTAATTCTTTTAATAACTCAGCTTTTGTCATTTTAGAATAATTTTTAATACCTTTTTCCTTTGCTATTTCTCTTAATCTAGTAATTGATAAAGCTTCTAAATTACTTTCATCTTCTTCTGGCATTTTACCATTTTCAACTAAGTAATCAATTTGTTCTTTAGTTAAAGTTTCATATTCTAATAAGTTATCAGCAATTAACTTTAATAAATCTCTATTGTTCTTAATAATTTCAGTTGCTTTTTTATGACAATCATTGATTATCTTACGCATCTCCATATCAATTTCATTAGCAACTTCATTAGAAAAATGTTGTGATTTGTTGTAATCTCTTCCTAGGAAAACGCTTCCTTCTTGTTGTTCAAATTGTAATGGTCCTAAATCACTCATTCCGTATTCTGTAACCATACTTCTAGCAATCTTTGTTGCTTTTTCAAAGTCATTATGAGCCCCTGTTGTAATTTCTCCAAAGACAACTTCCTCTGCTGTTCTTCCTCCTAATAATCCCGTTATTTCTTCTAATAAATCGGTCTTAGTAGAACATAACTTTTCTTCACTAGGAACCATCATGTTATAACCACCAGCAGAACCTCTTGGGATTATTGTAACTTTTTGAACATCACTAGCATTTCTTAATTTCAATCCTATTACCGCATGACCTGCTTCATGATAGGCAACTAACTTTCTATCATTTTCACTATACTTATGAGAAGTTTTAGCTGGTCCCATTAAAACACGATCTGTTGCTTCATCAATTTCACTCATTGTAATTACATCTTTATTTCTTCTAACTGCAAGAAGTGCTGCTTCATTTAATAAGTTTTCCAAATCTGCTCCACTAAATCCTGGTGTTCTCTTTGCTAAATTTTCTAAAGTAATTCCTTCAGCCAAAGTTTTATTTTTAGCATGAACAGCTAAAATTTCTTCACGACCTCTAACATCTGGTAAATTAACTGTTACTTGTCTATCAAAACGACCTGGACGAAGTAGTGCTGGATCTAAAACATCTGGTCTATTTGTTGCTGCAATTATAATAATTCCTTCATTAGCTCCAAAACCATCCATTTCTGTAAGTAACTGATTAAGTGTTTGCTCACGCTCATCATGTCCTCCACCTAAACCAGTACCTCTTTGACGACCAACAGCATCTATTTCATCAATAAATATTAAACAAGGCGCATTTCTCTTTGCTTGTTGAAACATATCTCTTACACGACTTGCACCAACACCAACAAACAATTCAACAAAGTCAGATCCACTTATAAAATAAAATGGAACATCTGCTTCTCCAGCAACAGCCTTTGCAAGTAAAGTTTTTCCAGTTCCTGGAGGACCAAACAATAAGACACCTTTAGGAATTCTTGCTCCTAATTTTTGAAATCTTTTTGGATTTTTTAAGAAATCTATCAATTCTTTTACTTCTTCTTTTTCTTCCTTTAATCCTGCAACATCAGCAAATGTAACTTTATTTTTATCACTATTTAACTTAGCCTTACTTTTTCCAAAGTCCATTGAACTTTTATTACCAGCTAATTGCTTATTAAAGAACCAAAAAGCAAGAACAACAAGTAATACTAAAGGTAATACATTAACAATTACTAACCAAAAAGATGAAGATTCAGGATCTGGCTTAGTTGTAAATTTAAAATCTTGCGTATCACTAGCATCAACAATTCTACGCATTACTTCTTCACTAAGTGGAAGTCTTGCTGTAAAATATTCATTTTTCTTATAACCTTTTAGCTTACCAGTAGCTTCATAAGTATAAGCATTTCCTCTTGTAACTATCTCTAATTCAGTTATCTTTTCTTTTTCTAATTTCTCATTAAATTCATCATATGTCAAAACTTTAACATCATTATTTAATACATTAAAAGCATAGTATACTCCAAGCATTATAATTAGTAAAAATAAATATGGAAGTAAACCCTTTTTAATGTTTTTATTAGCTATACCACTATTCATTATTTTCCTCCTCTAGTCATATTTCAATACAATATCATACTCATCATTTTTCTTTTTGTCAAATTTAGATTTTTTTAAACCTGGTATCCAAACAACTTCTCCCTTAGAATCAACTACAATTGGCCAATTTTCCCTCTTTTCACTTGCTATTTTCTTATCTATAAAAATATCTTTTACCTTTTTAGAACCATTTAATCCTTTAACTTTTATTCTATCTCCAAATTTTCTTGATCGTACAATTAAAGGTAAAGCAATCTCACTACTATTAAGACGACAAATATTATTGCTATTATCTAAAGAATCATTTACTCTTTCTATTACTTTATTATTTGGTAATAAAACACAATCTCCCAGTTCTATTTCATATGTAGTTATCTCAAATGTATCACGCTTTAATTCTAACACATTATACTTTTTACTGGCAATAACTTCATTAGGTAAATTAACATAACAATTAGCCTTTTTACTTCTTATCAAATTGTTTATTAAATCTATATGTCTATCGTTAATGAGTATTAAATCATCTTGATAAAATTCATCTAAAAAGTAATAAATTATTTCTTTTTGAATAAACTCATCTTCCAACAAAAACTTATCAATTAATATTTTATCTCCATCTAAAACTCTCTTTAAAGCTTTATTTCTTTCTTTTTCAATAAAACTAAATGCACTATGTAAACTATTACTAAACTTTAAAAATTTTAAATGCACATTGGCTTCTTCTTCTTTTAAAAAAGGAAGTATATATTTTCTATACCTATTTCTCGTATATTTATCTTTACTATTAGAACTATCTACAAAGTACTTTACCCCATTTTCTTTATCATACTCCAAAAGTTCTTCTTTAGTAAATCTTATTAAAGGTCTAACTATTTTATAACCATCCATTACTGCTACTTCTCTAAAACCACTATACCCGTTTAAATTAGAACCTCTAACAATTCTCATTAGAACTGTTTCTACTAAGTCATCTCCATGATGAGCAGTCATCAAATAATCAGCCTCATATTTTTTTACTAGCATATCAAAAAAGTTATAGCGAATATTTCTTGCCTCATTATGAAAATTATCATCGCCATATTCTTCAATAACCATACTTTCAAAAATCAAATTTTTCTCTTCACAATAATCCTTTAAAAATGCTTCTTCAATAACACTTTCTTTTCTTATATTATGATTCACATGGGCTACTATTAATGAAAGACTATATTTATCTCTTATTTTTAAAAGCATATCTAAAAGAGCCATTGAATCAGGTCCCGTAGAACAACCAATAACTATTTTATCATTTTTAGAAAATAAAAAAACATCTTCAATATTCATCATAGGCTCTTCCTTCCACATTTATTTATTATACACAAAAATATTAAAAAAAGAAGAACAAATATATTATTCTTCAGGAATTTTTATAATATATTCGCCATCTTTTGAATATAAATATTTTTCTCTGGCATATCTAGCTATATAATCAGGATCTTGTAATTTTGAAGCATCTACTCGTAATCTTTCTTCTTCTTCCTTTAAATCAACTAACTTTTTTTCCAAAGTTTTCTTTTCTTGATACTTTTCAAAAATTTCTACCCAATATTTTCCAATGGTGAAGGTCATCGCAACAATAACAAAAATAGAGCCTAGTCCTAACAAAACAAAATGCTTTTTTCTTTTTTCTTGTTTTTTCTTTGCCACGTATCTTCACCTACCTTTTCATAGTATATTATACAAAAAAAGAGGTTTATTTTAAAGCTTAATTATCTCTTATTTACAATATATTTACAAAAAAATATTAAAAAAATAAAGAAAAATTTAGTTATCTATTTTCTCCAATAATCATTTTCTCTTTTTTAGAAAAAAATAAAGAAAAAAGCCTGCTAAAAATAAAATTAAAAAGTAATAATGTAATATAGCATTATTTATCTTTTTCAAAATTAAAAAATACGCTAATCCCATAACACTAAATAATAAAAAATTACTAATTATCTTCCTTTTTCTGCTACCTAAAAACAGAAATCGATAATTTAAACTTACTATAAAAGCAAAGAAAATACCAAAAGTAAAAGAAAAAAGCATACTAATAACTTGGATTTTTAAAATCATTTAAACAATCTATTTAATATACTTTCATCCTTATTCTTTTTAGCATTTTCTTCCATATAATTCATTGAATTAACTAATCCTTTAATAGTTACATTTCCTTGTAACGTATCTAGTTTTATTAACTCTAATCCTTCGCCTTTTACAACCAAGTAACCCATTATAGTTTCTAAAATAAATTGTGTATTATCAAAATTGTCAATTTTTTTAACTCCTGTAATAACTAAATTTTTTCTTTCTAGTAAACTAATACTATGATTATAACTACTTATATTATTTTCTTTTTCCATAATGTCCTCCTAGAAAATAATATGCTAAATTTAAAAAAATATGCAAAAAAAAACTACCAACTGGTAGTTAAAAACAATTATTCCTCTTCTTCTGGTACATCTTCAGCATTTTCATAAGCTTCCAATATAGCGTCTTCAAACATAGCACGAACTTCAGGATTAATAGGATGAGCTATATCACGATAACCACCAGTAGCAGTCTTTCTACTTGGCATAGCGATAAATAAACCATTGTCCCCTTCAATTACACGGATGTCATGAACTGCGAAACTATCATCAATTAAGACTGATGCTATACCTTTCATACGAGATCCTTCTTTTTCAATTTTACGTACATTAACAGATGTAATCTTCATACGAATATTCCTCCCTCATAAAGTAATTGCACTTTATAACTCAATTTTATAATAATAAAATAGAAAATGCAATAGTTTTTCTTTAATTAAGAATTTTTAAATTATCAATCAAAACATCACTATAACTAAATGATTTAATTTTTTCATCTTGCAATCTAATAATAAAAATAGCTGGATATGTATCCGTTATTATTCCTTTAAATTCTTCTATTTGATTTCTAGCTCCTCTAAAACGAAAAGAGCGAATCTCTCCTTTATTATCTTTAACTAATTGCTTTGCCATTCCTATTGTCATCTTGGATACCCCACATACATTGTTCCATTAGTAATTAAACCACCCATTCCATCACTCCCATATTTTGTTTTTTCAATTAAACTTATTAAATCAATACTTTGATTACGATCTGATAGTGCTAATGAAGTAGCAATAATAGCTGGATCTAAAGCATGTATATTTATTCTTTTAGGACTAGAAGCAAAATTAGCTCCTGCCTTTATCAATTCTTCATAATTAGATTGACAAGCCCCTGCTACAACTATTAATTTATCTTGATTCTTCTCGTATTTTCTTACTTCTTTAATAGCTGAAATAAAATTACTAGTATTTTGATAATTATCTAGATTTTTTATATCATTTTTCTTAGCATAATAAGCATCATGTCCCGTAATTACAACAATATCAGGTCGAAATTCCTTTATTAATTCTAATATTTTACTAGAAATTTCAACCTCTGCTAAAGCAAGACCATTGGCTTTAACTCCCATACTATCATAAAAACTCATACATCTTTCTAAATATTCCTCATCACCATCAATATGTAAAATCTTTCCTGGTAGATAAAAATATTTATTTCTGTCCATATTTAATCCACGTAAATTTGCCTCTATTATTTTTTTATCTTCCACAGCTTCATGTTCTTTAGAAATAACTAAATCATCAACATTACTATCAGCATATAATCGTAAATCAACACCTTTAAGTAAAGCAACATTTCCATTTATTTCAACTATTTTAAATAAAATATCATGCTGATGAGATATTCTAGTAACCATATCACCAATTTTAAAATTCATTAAATCACCAATAAATTTTATGACAAGGAAAAGAATCTTAGACCAAAGAAAAAGAAGAAATCATATCTTCTTTCAAAAACATACATCTATATTTTTTAACTACACCTTTGTTGCACAAAAACCATACCAATACACAACTCCAGTACTACCAGCCACCGAATGTTTTTCCAATATATAATAAGTCTCCTGTTTGCTAAAATAAGAACTGTATGTTGTACTAAGAGTCGTAGCACTTCCCAAACTTACTGATACAAGCGCCGATACTGAAGGAGTAGAAGACGTACCAAAAGCTACACCAGTTGAATCTATATCAGTTCTTCCACTGCGTACTGTTACACTACAATAAGAATTAGCTGGAAATACTATTTCAGCTCCAGTATAAATCCAATTTATATCAGTGCTAAAAGTCTTAGAGCCACTTATTTCTTTAATCGTATACAACTTATCTTCTATTGCTGATAATCTTTTATCAATTTTTGAACATGTCCCATCAATAGCATTTTGAACATCAGTTGCGCCTATACTCATATTATCTTGATATATTACATCCTTACTATTAATTAATCCCTCTGCTAAAGCAGTACTTACTCCTAACAAAATTATTCCTATTACTATTCCTATTATTATCTTTGTCTTTTTTTTCATAAATTTCTCCTAACTTATTAACCTATTTATTTCATCTA
>CANQIM010000069.1 GCA_947624075.1 uncultured Bacilli bacterium
ACAAAAACAGCTGCTAAAACAAATATAGACCATTTAATAAAATTCCAAACTTTTCTCCCCATAATCCACTACCTCTTATACAAAATTATAATGTAAAAAAAAGAAAATTAAAATCTCTTAGTCTAATTTCCTTTTTTGCTTTACGTTAACTCAAATAATTTTATAAGGATTTTTTTCATACTCAATAAATCTAATTAAATCAGCATAACTTATTGATATAGTAGCTGTATTAACATTAGGATGAAAGAGTAATTTTTTTCCTACAAGTTCCCTATCAATTAAAATCATAGCCTCTTTTTCTTTATCATTAATTATTCCAAATGGAGTTAGGCTACCTCTTTCTAAATTAAGTATTCGCTTTACATCTTCTTCTTTAGCAAACGATAAATGTCCTTTAGTAATTTTACTAATTTCTTTCATATCAGCTCTTTTATCTTCAGGTAAAATTACTAGATAAAAATTCTTCTTGTTTGTTAAAAAAAGATTTTTACAGCCTTCCCCTTCAATATCAAGCTTTAATTTTTTTATTTCGTCTACCGTAAAAACAGCTTGATGATATACAATTTCTTTTTCTATACCTAATTTTTGAAATATTTCATCTATTTCCATACTAATCACCTTAATTATCTACTATTATATCACCACAATCATTTTTTATTTGTAAAGTTATTAAAGACTTTCTATAATTTTTATTAATTTCAACATCTCCTAAATCAACTTTAGCATCAATAAATATTTCATTAGTCTTACCAATATTTATATCACCATAGTCATCTTTTATAAAAGAATCTTTATTTAAATTTACTTCATCTATACTAATATCTCCACAATCATTTTCAATGTTTAATTCAGATAAAACTTTTCCTATTTCTATATCTCCATATGAATTACTTGTTTTAATAGTTTTAACTTCACCTATATAAATATCACCACAATCGTTTTCTACCTCGCCACTTTCGATTCTTTCTACTTTTATATCACCATAATCAACTTTTATTTTAGCATTCTTTGCTTCCTTTACTAAAATATCACCACAATCATTAGAAAGATCAACCTTACTTTCTAAAAAAGAAGCTATCTTAATATCACCATAATTATTTTCAATCTTTATTTTTTTAGAAAAATCACTTGGCAAATAAACATCTACTTTAGAAGCAGTAGCATTTAAACAGAAAAATCTACAGTCCTGTCTTTTTATCTTTATATTTAAATTTTCATCTGTCAAAACTTCAAAATTACCTTTCTTACCATAAATAACTACTTTTACTTTAGCACTTTCACTTTCTTTAACATTAACATCAGCAAAATCACTTACAATATTTACCTCATTAAAAACATTATCATATTCTTTAGAAAATACTTTTTCTTCACTTACTTTATAATTAGAAAAAATCATCCAAGACTTATCCTTACCAATAAGTACCTTTATAAAGAAAAAGCTACCTATTAAAAAAATTAACACTAAAAAAATAATTAAGCCAATTATAATTTTCTTATTCTTCAACTTCGCCACCTCTTAAAATAAAAATTAATTTAACAACTTCATCTACAATAGCATAAAGGATCCAAATAAACCAAGTAATATGCCATGCTCCTGTTAAAAAACTAATACCTAAATAAATAATAACTGTTACCAAAGCCATTATTTCACTAATTTCTTTTCTTAATTTTTCAGCCTTACTACTTACTTCATGTTTTTTAGAATAAGACATTTGCGCAACAATAACCATATATGTTCCAACACCACACATTAACATAAAAATAGCTACAGCAATTATCGGATTCATATTTAATACTGGAATTAATATCATAATTAAAACAATAGCCAAGAAATAGAAAAATATTCCTAAACCCATCATTTTAGCTTTCTTAATTTTATTAGCATGATCTTCTACACTATCTGTTCTTTTAGACCAAGTATCATTTTCTTTCGTTTCTACACCTAACAATTCATTAGGGCTTACTCCATAAAGTTCACATAAAGGAACAATTTTATCAAAATCAGGAACACTTTGATTAGTTTCCCATTTAGAAACTGTCTGTCTTGTAACATTCAACTTGAAGGCTACATCCTCCTGTGATAAATTTGTCTTCTTTCTTAACTCTAGTAATTTTTCTCCTAGCAATTCTCTCACCTCACATTAAAATTATAGCCTACTTTTTAGTTGCATATCTACCCGTTTAAGTTGGAACTTTGTCAACTGAAATTAACATTGCCCTCAATTTCCAGTAATTTTCTTTTGACATCTATCCCTCCAGCATAACCTACTAAACTATTATTCTTACCAACTACCCTATGACAAGGAATAATTATGGAAATAGGATTATGTCCTATTGCTCCACCTACAGCTTGACAACATTTTTTCTTTCCTGTAATATTAGCTACTTTATCAGCTATTTCTTCATAAGTTACTACCCTTCCATATGGAACTTTCACTAAAATATCATAAACTATTTTTCTAAATTCACTAGCATATATTTTCAAAGGAATCTCTGTAAAAGAAACTTCTTCACCCTTAAAATATCTATCTAATAATTTTTCTAATTTTAAAAATATTTCTAAATTATTATTCTCTATTTTACTATCAAGCATTTCTTCATTAAAAATCTTACTACCTTTAATATATAACCCCGTAATAAATTTTCCATCGCTAAAAATTATTAACTCTAAAAATTTAGCTTTATAAAACATAACATACATAAATATACCTCATTTGAAATATAGCAAATTCAAACTAATTTGTCAAAAAAAAGACCTTTATAAAAAGGCTTTTAATGAAGCAATAGCTTCTTCTTGAAATTTAAAAAATTCTTTAGCAAAATTTAATTGTTTCTTATCTACTTCTTTTTCATAATTTTTAATTTTCTTTTCCATATCAATACTTCCCATAGAAATACCTTCAATCATCATTTGAGCTATACTACTATCACTGTTATCACTTCTTACTTCTTTTTTTATACCCATACTAGCACCCATTTTACTCATAGGACCATTATCAACTACATTAGCTGAATGTTTCTTTAAATACTTTTCAGCTTTATCATAAAAATGTTCATATTTTTGCAAAATCTCTTCTACTAACTTCTTTATTTTATTATCTTTTTCTTTTAAATCTTCAAGTAATTTTTCTATGGTAAATTTTCCCATATCACAATCTTTTACGATATGTTTATAAAGTTCTATATTTTCATTCATCTTTAGACCTCCTACATTTATTATGAAAAAATATAGTTACTTCTATACCTAATTTTTTAGAAAATAATTACATTTTAAAAAAATTATGATATATTATAAAAAAGAAAGGAGTTTGTTTTATGGTTAAAAAGAGAGATATAGTTACGAATATTATATTAACTATCGTAACATGTGGAATTTATGGACTTTATTGGTTTGTGTGTATGACAGATGATGCAAGAGTAGTAAGTGGAGATGAAAGACTTTCTGGAGGAAAATGTCTTTTGTTCACAATAATTACTTGTGGATTATATAGTTATTATTGGTGCTACCTAATGGCTAAAGCTCTTGTTCAAGCAAAAAGCAAATATGAATTATCAGCAGATGATAACTCAATTCTTTACATTATTTTATGTCTTGTTGGTCTAAACATAGTAAATTATTGTTTAATACAAAGTGATTTGAATGCTATTAGTGATAAAATGTCTGCAACAAATGAAGTTATTTAAATATGAAAAAGAAAATTATAACTTTTTTACTTATTATAATCGGCTTAATAATTTATTTAATTTTAGGGGAACATCTGAACATTTTTTTTAAATGCCCAATACGGTCAGTATTTCACCTGTATTGTCCAGGATGTGGCTCAACTAGAATGTTAAGAAGTCTCATACATGGAAATATTTATCAAGCTTTTCGTTTTAATCCTTTATTGTTTATAGCAATACCCCTTTACATAATTTATTTACTTTTAAATTTATGGGCTGAAAAAAAAGGAAAAATATCTATAACAAAAAAACTAGAACCAAATATTTGGTATTTCTTAATTTTTCTATTCGTTACATATGGAATTTTAAGAAATATACCTCTATTTAAATTTCTAGCACCAACACTTATTAAGTAGGACTACTAAAATAGAAATTAGTAGTTTTTATTTTAATTTTTCAAATACTTTTTTTAATGAATCATTAATTACTAAATCAGCCATTTGATCATAGGGCGTTTTTGTTTTATTTATGATAACCAAATATTTACCTCTAAATAGACTAATTAATCCACTAGCTGGTTGAACAGTTAAAGAAGTTCCTGCCACTATTAACATATCAGCTTTTTGTATAAATCTTTCGGCATCGTAAAAGCAATCTGGAAGACTTTCTCCATATAAAACAACATCAGGTTTTATAATTCCTTGACATTTATCACACAAAGGCACATCTTTAGAATTAAATACATATTCTGCTGAAAATGATTTCCCACATTTAAGACAATGATTTTTAAAGACAGTACCATGTAACTCTAAAACATTTTTACTACCTGCTTTAGAATGTAAACCATCGATATTTTGCGTAATAACAGCCTTTAATTTTCCTTCATCTTCAAGTTTTTTTAGAAACTTATGTGTTGCATTAGGCTCAACATTTAAACAATTTAAATTTTCTCTATAATATTCATAAAATTCCCTAGTATGTTTAAAAAACATATCGGAACTTAACATATATTCTGCAGGATACTTTGTTTTTAAACTATATAAACCATCTTTACTACGAAAGTCTTTTATACCACTATCAGTAGAAACACCAGCTCCTCCAAAAAAAACAATATTATTAGCTTCATCAATCATTTTCTGTAAAGTTTCTATTTTTTCCATATCTTCACCTACTTTAATTTATTTGAACTATCTAAAGTATAAGGTCCAATTTCTTCAATCATATCTGTTCTTAAAATAAGTTCATTGTAATTAGACTTATAATCACTTTTTAAATCTAAGGAAACTAACTGGTAAGGCGTAATCAATCTAGTAGCCCCATTATAAGAATTTATTACCTTGTCACCTACTGTTGCGATAGTATATTCATTTTTATGATTCAAGTCCTCTATCAAAGTAGCACCATCTTTATTTAAAGCACCTATTAAGGAAGCAAAGCTTATCTTATATTCAGTACCTTCTTTTAAATCACAAAAGGAATTTATTTCATCTTTTCTACTGATAGTTGCAAAAGTAATATCGTGCTTATTCTTTTCTTTAGCAAATTTATTCCATGAAATAATTATATATTTATCACTATCAAGTTCAATTTCCCATATCTTGCTAACAATTGGTATTAGTCTTTCTTCTAGAAATTTTAAATCTTTGTCATTTATACTTTTTAATATTTCATCGATAAGTTTTAATTCATCGTTTGTTAAATAAGATTTATAAACTTCAATACAAGTTTTACAAAAATCTAAAAGTTGTTTCTTTCTTTTTTCTTCAAGCATAAATACCTCCCTATAAATTGAATTATATTTATAAAATTTAAAAGTTTTATCTTCTAAACGGAATCAAAAAGATGACTTGTTTTCTTTTTTAAGCAATTTCTTAGATAGCTTTTGCTCATCTTGATGAGAATGCTCTTGGTAAAACTGTAGGAAATACTGACTTGGGAGTGTCTGTAACAATTCTCTCTTTATTTGAATTGGCAATAAATTAACAATTTTATTTATTTCTTCATTGTTCATTGAATCAACAATACTTTTTTGCAATTTATTACAGTACTCAGTATATTTATGTTGGAATGTCTTAGTTTTTGACAATTCTTCTGTGAATGATACTAGGATGTTTGTTAAATATTGATTTAATAACGGTATAAATTCATTACCATATACATTAAATTCTAATATAATTTTATCACAACTTGTCCCCTTTTGTTCACTCATTTCAAAAGGATATTCAAAATCTAAAGAAAAAGATAGTGAAGAAATAGAAAAATCACTTATATGTGGATATTAGGTAATCAAATAAGAAATTAGTTCATTAATTCTTTCAAAATCAATAAATTTATTTAATTCATATGAAACTGAAGTTGACGTCCTATAATTCTCATTTCCATCTAAAAAGTCAATAAACATAATTGGAATATTATCATAAGTTGCGCTAAAACTAAAATATATTTCCATGACAGATTTATTTCCTCTTTCAGTAATCTTTCTTGGGTTTAAAATAGGATGAATTCTGTGGATTTCAGTTTTTATTTTATCTACTATTTCTTTTTCATTTATATCATTCATAAAATATACTCTCTTCTCTTTTCTTTTTCTTACTATTTTACTTGATAATTAGAACTTGTCAACAAGCAAAAACCAATCTATCGATTGATTCTAGTATTGTCCGTAAAGTTTGAATATATTTGTTAATAAAGTGAATTGCAGAAGATATCTACAACTTTTGTTTATAAACTAAATATCAATCATTAATATTGTTCTAG
>CANQIM010000070.1 GCA_947624075.1 uncultured Bacilli bacterium
TAGAAGAAGGTATCTTTCCTCATATGAATTCGTTAATGGAAAACGCAGAAATAGAAGAAGAACGTCGTCTTTGCTATGTTGCCATTACTAGAGCCAAAGATGATTTATATCTAGTTAATGCTAGACGCAGAACTTTATTTGGTAAAGAACAAGTTAATCCTGTTAGTCGTTTTTTAGGCGAAATAGATGCTAAGTTAATTGAAAATGTTACGCAAGAAGAAAAAGAAAGTTTCAGCAATATAAAAATTGATGATACTAGCGTCTTACGTGATGAAGATGTTGATTATAATGTTGGTGACTATGTTTACCATGAAACATTTGGAACTGGTAAAGTTGTTGAAGTTACTGATACTTTAGTAAGTGTTGCCTTTAAGTACCCACATAATATTAAAAAGTTAATGAAAAATCATAAAAAATTATCAAAAATATAAGAAAGGAAAGGTGATTTTTAATGAATAAAGATATAACATTAGTAATTTTAGCTGCTGGTATGGGTAGCCGTTTTGGAGGGTTAAAACAAATTGCCCCTATGGGACCTAATGATGAGTTTATTATCGATTATTCTGTTTATGATGCCATTAAAGCTGGTTTTACCAAAATAGTTTTTTTGATAAAAGAAGAAAACTATGATGTTTTTAAAGAAACTATTGGAAAGAGAGTAGAACCACACATAAAAGTTGAATATTGTTTCCAAAAAAATGATAATCTTCCAGAAGGTTTTACCTTACCACTAGAAAGGCATAAACCTTTAGGAACAGCGCATGCCATTCTTTGCTGTAAGGAACATGTCCATGAACCATTTATGATGATTAATGCTGACGACTTTTATGGTCGAGATGCTTATCTAACTGGAGCAAACTTCTTAAAAAATATTACGGATAGTAAGCCATATCAATATGGATTAGTAGGTTATCATGTGGAAAATACAACAACAGATAATGGCTCAGTCAAAAGAGGGGTTTGTGAAGTAAATGATGGAATGCTAACTAAAATAACAGAAAGTTCCATAGCTAAGGAAGATAATGAATTTATAGCGTATCCTTTAAATAATTCCAAAGCATTTCGTGTTTCAAAAAATGCAACTGTTTCTATGAATATGCTTCTATTTACACCTAGTATTTTTCCATTTATAGAAGAAAAATTTCCTGAATTTTTAAATTCTAACAAAGATAATCTAGAAAAGTGTGAATTTTTAATACCTGATATTATGTTTGAAGCTATAAAAGAAAATTATGCAACTTGCCAAGTCCTAGATACAACTGCTACTTGGTATGGTGTTACCTACAAAGAAGATACTGCTAGTGTAAGAAATGCTCTTCAAAAACTAGTTAAAGATGGCGAATATCCTAATAATTTATGGGAAAACTAAACATAGCATAAATAAAGAAGATAATTCCTTTTATTTTCTTTTTTTTCTAGTTAAAAAATGCTATACTTAATATAGAAAAGGTGATTTGATGAAAGACAGAATGCATGAGTTAATTGATATTTTAAATGAAGCTGATTATAATTACTATACACTAGATAATCCTACAATTACTGATCAAGAATATGATAAATACATGCGTGAACTTATCGAAATAGAAGAAGAACACCCTGATTGGATAGAAAATGACTCACCAACTCATAAAGTTGGTGGCAAAATTATCGACAGTTTTCAAAAAGTAAAACATAAAATTCCGATGATGTCTCTAAGTGATGTTTTTTCTGAGAGTGAAGTTTATGCTTTTGGTAAACGTATTGAAAAAGAAAATATTCATCCCCAATATGTTTGTGAATTAAAAATTGATGGCTTAAGTGTTTCACTACTTTATGAAAAAGGAAAATTAGTTCGTGCTGCTACTCGTGGCGATGGTGTAACTGGTGAAGATATAACTCATAATGCTATAACGATAAAAACTATTCCTTTAAAATTAAAAGAGCCAGTTGACATTGAAGTACGTGGCGAAATATTCATGAATAAAGAAACCCTTGCTAAGCTAAATGAAATACGTCGTCAAAATAATGAACCGCTTCTTCAAAATTGCCGCAACGCTGCATCAGGATCTATTCGTCAATTAGACTCTAAAGTTGCTGCTCAAAGAAAATTAGACGTTTTCATGTATCATCTACCTAATCCTCTTGATTATGGACTTAATACTCATCAAGAAGCCCTAGATTATATTAAAAAGTTAGGTTTTAAGACTAACCCCAATAATCGCTTAGTTAATTCTATTGAAGAAGTCTTAGAATTTATTGAAGAAAAAACAGCTACTAGAGATAGCCTACCATATGATATAGATGGTATAGTCATTAAAGTTAATGGAATAAAAGACCAACAAAAGCTTGGTTTTACAGCAAAATATCCTAAATGGGCAACAGCTTATAAATTTCCTGCTACTCAAGTTTTAACCAAATTAAAAGATATTATTTTTACCGTTGGACGAACAGGACAAATAACTCCTAATGCTGTTTTAGATCCTGTGATTGTAGCTGGTTCAACAATTTCAAGAGCTACTTTGCACAATGAAGATTATGTTAATGAAAAAGATTTAAAAATAGGCGATATTGTTTCAATCCGTAAAGCAGGAGATGTCATTCCAGAAGTAGTTGAAGTTATAAAAGAACGCCGAACTGGTGCTGAAAAAGACTTTGAAATGATAAAAACTTGTCCTATGTGTAACAGTCAATTAATAAAAAAAGAAGGCCAAGTCGATTATTTTTGTCCTAATGAAAACTGTCCTGCTCGTAGTGTTGAACAATTGATACATTTTGTTTCCCGCAATGCCATGAATATTGATGGTATGGGAGATAGAATTATGGAAGATTTTTATAACTTCGGTTTTATTAAAAACATTACTGATATTTATCATTTGAAAAATCACGAAAAAGACCTTATCAGACTTGAAGGATATGGAGAAAAATCAGTTTCTAACTTATTAGAAGCAATTGAAAATAGTAAGAAAAATTCTCTAGAACGACTAATATTTGCTCTAGGAATTTCTCACGTAGGTGAAAAAACAGCTAAAATTTTAGCTACTAATTTTAAGGATTTAAGAACTTTGCAAAATGCCACTATGGAAGAATTAGTTTCTATTTCAGATATAGGTGACATCATTGCCAAAAGCCTAATAGATTACTTTCATGATGAAAAAAATCTGTTAACAATAGATAAGCTCGAAGAATTAGGATTGAATTTTAAATACCTAGGTCAAGAAGTAAATGAAGATGAAAACTTTACTGAAAAGACCTTTGTTTTAACTGGATCATTAGAATTATTCACTCGTGACGAAGCTAAAGAAATTATCGAAAATCTAGGAGGAAAGACATCAGAGTCAGTTTCTAAAAAAACATCAGTTGTTATAGTAGGTGCTAATCCTGGTAGCAAATATCAAAAGGCTCAAGAATTAGGTATTCCTATATGGACAGAAGAGGAATTTAAAGATAAAATAAACAAGTAGTAGAGGTGTTATTATGTATATTTTGCTGGATTTTTGTCAAAAAAGTAATGTATTGGAACTTATCAATTTTATCTTAAAAGCTCTACATCTAGTTTGTATAATTGTCCCAATAGTTTTAATAGTTTTATTAGCTATTGATTTTGTAAAAGGCATAATGGTATCACAAGATGAAGTAAAAAAAATCTTTGGTATTGCTCTAAAAAGAATTATTTATTGTGCGTTAATCTTTTTTGCCCCTATGATAGTCAGTGTCATAGTATCCGTTCTTGGTGATTTAGGCGTTAATTATATGGAATGTATTGAAAATGCAACAGATGAAAAAATAGCTTATTACAAATCGCTGGAAGAAAATTCATCACCTTCACCCTTTGCCCCATCCATATCATCGACATCATCCAGTAAAAATAAAACCAATACCGCAAGCAAGGAAAAAGTTAAAGATGTAGCTTTTAAAATTACTAAGGATAATATTGTAATTGGACATTACAAAAATACAGTTAATAAATATACAATCGTTTTAAAAGGTAATGGAAAAACTCTAAAAAATAAAAACTATAAGTTTACAAGTAGTAATCCAGCAATAGCCTCTGTAAACTCTAAAGGAGTAGTTACTGGAAAATTTGGTGGAAGTACTACAATAACCGTCACTTCCAAAAAAGATAAGACTAACAAGCAGTCAGTTCCTGTCCTTGTAACACACACCTTATACACTTATGTTGAAGTGACAAGTACAGTAACAGGTAAAAGTGCTAAAACAGGAAAAAATGTAAAACTTTATGCAGGTACCAAAGGACTGTTTAATGGTATAGGACCAAATACTAGTCCAAACGGTTACCTTTTAGGTGATACTATTAAAGTAAATGGTGATTATATAAATATCTCATCTAATTATGTAAAGCCATATAAATATTATGCAAGTGATATTTACTATAAAGAAGATGTAGAAACTTTTGTCAACGATTTTGGTTTTTCTAGTAGTACTAAATATTTATTTTGGTCTAATAGTGGTACAGGTATGGAATATATGTTTAAAGGCAAAAAGGGTAAATGGAAACTATACAAACAATTTTACATTAATGTTGGAGATGCTGCTCAAATTATTCATAAAGAAGGTTCTGCTAGAACAGGAGTTCATTTTAATATGTTCTTAGCTGATCATGGCAATTTGTCAGATCCTAAAAATATAGTGAATGGTATACCAGTCATTTATAAAAGTTATTTGACAGCTCCAACTCGTAGAACTAATCCTTGGCATGCAGGCGGTAGTAAAACACGTCTTCCTGCTTCACATGGTTGTACTAGATTTTTAAACGAAGATATGAAATATATAGACAGCATCTATGATAAAATAAAAAACAGTACACTAATTGACTTTTAGGGGTGATAACTTGAAAAAGAAACTTATTACTATTTTAATATTCATTGTTTTAGGAACTATACTTTCTTTATTCATCTATAACAGTGCAACATTTACTAAAAAAACTTTAGAAAAAAATTACGCACAATGGGATTTGTTAAGGTATCAAAACACTATTGATAGTGGAGAATACCTAGGATTTTTATATGAACAAGACTATGATATTAACTCATTACCAAAAAACTATGTTCTTTATTTACTAACTAATTATTACATCTCCTATGATAGTGATTTCTTTACTGACACAAATCAAATAGAAGATTCATTATATCAAAAAGAAGTATCTAGCGAAAGCCTAAATCAAACATTGAGTGAAATGTTTGGCCCTAACTATCCACCTATAGAAATAGATAATACAACTTTTTCTTGTGGCAGAAGCATCACTAAAATAAATAACGACTCTTATACCATCAAGGCGAAACATCCTGAAGTTTGTGGAGCTTTTGATGATACAAAAGATCAATATATTTCCCATATTGCTAGTTACTCTAAGAAAGATAATCAAATTATTATTGATATAAAAGTAGCTTATATGAGTCCAAGTGCTGATGGTAGAATAGTTTTATACAATAATAAAAATAAGCTGCAAGCATTAGATTATAATTATTCTTATAGTTGCCTAGGAAGTACTGATGAAAATTGTTATAACACCTTTTCTAATTATCAAGTTACTTTAAAAAAGGCTACTGACAATGAATATTACTTTTATAGTATTACTAAAGCCTAGACAAATATTAATAAATATGTTATAATATGCGCATAAAAAGGAGTTAAGATTATGAGAAAGAAAAAGAAAAATGACGAAATTGAATTAGAAAAGTATGAAGAAAATCTAGACGAAGATATAGCAGAAATAAAAGAAGAACTAAGTGGCGAATATTTTGAAGAGGATAAAATAGAAAAAAACAAAAAAACAGTTAAAATTATAAACATCGTTTTTGTAGTTTTAATTGTCATGATGTGCATGATTGCTGTTGACGTTGTCGCAGTAGCAAGATATAATACTGGACCATTTTTCGCAATTAAAATGAAAACTTATAAAGATGGTGGTACAAAAGTTTACTATGGTCTTGGTTATAAGGTAATTAAATATAATCAAATTCAAGGTAGAAGAGATAAGCAAATTGGTTTTTGGACAATGCCATATAACACAGAAGCTATAAATACCTCTTCTTTAGATTTAGCAATAGAATTTACTGAAAATCCTACAAAGTCCTATGGAAGATATTATAAAAAATTCATGAGAATTTCTTCTACATTACAATCAATCGATGAAAAAAATAAAGAAATACTTCTAGGCTATACTGATGAAGACGGAAAATATACTTTAAATATTGTTTGTAAAATGGCTGATAATAAAATTCCATCATCTCTAGAAACCAATAAAGAGGTAACTGTCATAGGAACAGTAAGTGATTTTAAATTGAAAACATCTAAAGAAG
>CANQIM010000071.1 GCA_947624075.1 uncultured Bacilli bacterium
TTTTTTATACATCAGTTCTTGCTAAAATCTCTGCCGGTGTTTTTCTAATTGTATTAAATACTGGAATTAGACCTATTATTAAGTTAAAGATAAAGATACTTAAAATAGCTACTAAAAGTAAAAATGGATTTACTAAAAATTGCGTCTTCATCATACTAATTTTACATAGATTATTTAAAATATAGTAAGCTAAAATAACTCCTGGTACGTTAGCAAGTAATGTTATCGCAACTATTTCACCACTAAACATAATATAAATATCTTTTTTCTTAACTCCTATTGCTCTAAATGTTCCTACTTCTTTTACTCTTGATAAGAAGGAAGCTCTTAACATTAAGAATATTTCAATTAGAGAAATACCAATAATTATAGCTGATGATATAATGGCTATTTTAGTTGCATCTTTTCTCTCTTCAAGAAATTTTTCTTTATCACGGTTATAGCTATCTACTATATTAACTTGGTAATCTTCTAAAAATTCTTTTAAGGCTTTTTCTTTATCTTTAGGATAAACAGTAATATCTTTGGCCGTAGAAACAACTTTTTGTAAAATCATATTATTATTTACTAATAATTTATCAATATCATATTTTGATTCATAATAACCTACTACTTTTAATTTTTTATCATTAATTGTAATATCTGACTCTTTATTAAGTTTCCAATCATCTTTCCAATCATTATTAACTATAACTTCATAATCATTTACGGGATATGCTCCTTCTTTTAAAGTAATATATTTATCATATAAATTATAATCTTGTATATTATCAACATTTTGTAACTCTTCAAAAGTAGAATTACTAAATATAGCACTATTCGTATCCATGTTGTAAAGGATGTTTGTAAATTTATTTTCTGCTGTATAAATAGATGGACTCATCTTATCAACAATACCTACTATATTTAAATTATCCATCATTGGCACTTTTAAAGAAAAACTCAATATATCTTTTTTCTTTATTCCCATCATTTTAACTATTTCTTTTTTAAATAAATTATCAATGACCATTTTATCTAGGACTATTTCATTATCATTATTAGGCATTCTTCCTTTAATAATATCGCTTTCTTTAAGCATATTTATGGAAGCAAGTGAGCCTTCTACAAAGACACTTTGATAATAGTTTTGATAAATATTATCTTTTAGTAAAGCAAATTCAACTTTAGAATTGCCTGGTAAAATATAATTAACATTTTCTGAAGAGTTATATTTATTATAATCATCCAAATTAATTTTTTTAGTATTAATAATTAGATAATTTTTATTAGTACTTATAAAATCACTATCTTTAACTTCCATATTAGCCGCAATCCTAGAAACACCTACCATAATAAACATTCCTGATAGGAAAAAGCCTCCTAATAAAACTTTTTTCATAAAAGTATAATTAAATACTTGTCTAAAACCATTACTAATAAATGTTAAAGGATTAAATATTGATGAATAGCGCACTTTTTTATTTTCGGAATTATTTATATAATCAAAGCGATATTTTTCTAAAGCTTCTTTATTAATTTTCTTATAATGATCATCTATAAAATCAATACTTGACTCCTCATCTACTACTTCTATTTTTTCATTACTTAAATTTTCTATATAAATATTATTATTTTTAATAACGACATTTAATTTTAAATTAGCTTCATCATCACTATAGACATTTACGGCAACGTTATCCTGCTTAATAAGCCTTTTCTTTTTAAAATCTTTTAAATAAAAACAATTATCCATCATCACATCAAGTTCATCATTATGTTCATTTTGATAATCATTAACTATTTTACCATCTGCTATTTCAATAATTCTACTAGCATAAAATTTAGCCAAATTAACTTCATGAGTTACTAATATAACTAATTTTTCTTTGGAAATAGCCTTAATAATATTCATTATTTCAATGGTATTTTTACTATCTAAATTTCCTGTTGGTTCATCAGCTATTATAATATTAGGATTTTTAACTATCGCCCTAGCAATTCCTACTCTTTGTCTTTCACCACCTGATAACATGTTCGCAGGACGATATCGATAGCGCCACATACCTACTCTTTCTAAGACATAACTAACTTTTTTCTCGATTTCCTTTTTATCTTTTATACCAAGCATTTTTAAAACTAAAGCTACATTATCATAAACAGATAAGTTTTCAACTAATTTATAGTCTTGAAAAATATAGCCAATATTTAAATTACGGATCTTATCTTTACGATAAGAAAATTTACTCGTCATCTTCTTGCCATTAATATAAATCTTGCCACTTTTAACTTTATCAAGTCCACCTATAGCATTTAAAAGAGTTGTCTTACCAGAACCAGATGGTCCAAGTAAAGCTACTAATCCTTGATCACCTAAAGTAAGAGAGGTATTATTTATAACATGTATTTCATTACTACGATGTCTATTAAAATATTTATTTAAATTTTCTATTTTAATCATTACATTTCCTCCCTATAAGTATTCATAGCACTATTTTTAAATAACTTATTAGCGTACTTCAAACTAATTAAATATGACATTAAAATGACGACGACATATAAAATAATATAGTCTTTAAAAACAAAATATCTATTTACAGTATCTATAAAATTAATATGCAAAATATCTATTCTTTGTAAATAAGCAATTATTACAAAGACAAAGTAGGCAATATTACTAACTACAAACAACTCTGTAATTAATAAGTCTTTGGCTGTTTTCTTAGTACCACCAAGCATTCTTATAATGGAAAAATAAATATTTCTTGATTTTAAAATTATTCTAATAACAAAGTATGATATGAAAAACATAACTATAATTAAAACACCAGTGATTACTGTTTTTAAAATCTTTATTATTTGTAAAGTACCACTATTTACTAAAGTATCTTTTATACTAATTGTTTTATAATTATTCTTTTCCAAATAATTAACTACGCTTTCTAAATTTTGATAATCATCAACAAAAACACTCATTTGATATGTACCTTTATTGAATAACTCATTATAGTCATCCTTATTTATATAAATCATACCATCATAATTAGAAAAGTTTTCTTTAATATAATTATCAAGATGCAATACTTTATCAATATTATCTTTATTATAAGTCTTTGTCATAAGTAAATCTTTACTACTATTAAAATAAATATTTTTAACAGAAATATTTAAAGTACAATTAAAACAATTATTATTAGGACAGCTTAATCTAAAAAATTCAGGAATATAAGCTTCACCTTTGGAAACATTTTCATTAACTACTATTTTATAATCATTATCATAATCAGTCATTTCATGATAATGTCCCATGAAATCAATTGTTACACTACTATATCTCTCATGGGTTTGAAATAATAATCTATCTAAAACTTCTTTGGAAAAGTACAAAGTATAATCTTCATAAATACTATCATCCAAATATTTAATACCTACTATCTTAATGGAAAAACTTTTATCAGGTCTTCCAGTATCATCACTTAAGTAAAAAGTATTATTAAATAAATCTTCAAATTTAGTACCTAAATAATAATCATCCTTGCTTCCTTTAATAACTATCTCATTTGCTTCTTTAGGAAGTCTACCTACATCAACTTTATCTTTAAAAAATTCTAAAGATGAGATATTGCCACTTACCCATAAGGAATTATTATCATTAGCCATATTAAAATACTGATCAACTAAAAAATCATTTTCTAATACGTAATCAATATTTTTAGCATTCTTTAATTTAGTAATTTCTTCAGTAGAAAAAGGTGTCTTATCTTTTTTCTTAATAACAATTCTTTTATCATCAGTATTACTAAAAATATAATTATAGCCATCTTTAGAGGCTTCATACTCTTCTTTTCTAAAAGCAGAATACTCAGTCATTAAACTAACGACTATAAAAGCATAAACTAAAAATAATAAAATAAATTTAGGAATAATATTAAAAGTATTGCGAATACCTAGATGTATCTTATCAATAAGTTTGATATTATTTAAAGATGCTTTTTCATAATTAGTTACTTGCTTATAATCTTTTATTTTCTTATCTTCTAAGACTTTGCCATCATGCATGGTAATCTTTCTTGTGACATACTCTTCTACTTGTTCATAATTATGCGTTACAATAATAACTAGCTTTTCTTTAGCAATTTCGCTTAATAATTTAATTATACTTAAAGCTGACTTCTTATCAAGATTTCCTGTAGGCTCATCCGCTAGAATAATAGGTGTGTCTTTTGCTAAGGCCCTAGCAATTGCGACTCTTTGCTTTTGTCCTCCTGATAATTTAGAAACTTTTGTTCTTTTAAATTTTACGAGATCAACTTCCTCAAGCAATTTTAAAACTTTTGCCTTTCTTTCTTTTTTACTAACACCATTCAAAGTCAAAACTAACTCAACATTTTGGTAAACTGTATAACTATTTATTAAATTAAAATTTTGATAAATATTACCAATATATTCTCTTCGATACTTTTCCCAATCTTTTGTAACATAATGACTTGTTTCTGAGCCATTAATGTACATTTCTCCTTCTTCGTAAGTATCTAAGCCGCCTATAACATTTAAAAGTGTTGTCTTGCCACTACCACTTTCACCTGTTATCGCAATAAATTCACCTAGATTAAATTCTAAGTTAACTTTAACAAATCCTGATGCAATAACACCTTTACTATAATAGAATTTGGAAACATTTTTTAATTTAATCACAATTCCACCTCTTTAGACAATTATATTATAAAAAAACTTTACATACTAGCAATTTCACTACTCAATTATGTAAAGTTTAATAAACAAATATTGGGTTTAGATCATTTTAAATAAAAATTTATCAAAATTCGCGACACATATTTAAAAAATCCTATTTACTGTATTTTTATGTTAATTGAATTAATAAAAATAAAATGGCTTCTAAATATCTAAAAATTATTAATCAAGATTTTAATTATTAAAAACACATGGATTTTATTTAGAAAAATTTTCTTTGATTTTAATACAATCGCAAAAGATTTATAATAAAAAATCAAAGAATACAATAATTAGAAAGTAGATAATATACTTCTATCTTTTATCTATTTTTTTACATTTTTAATTATTTTTACTTCTTTAGCAAATTTTTGATTAACTTTTTTATTTTATTACTTTTATTAAAATAAATGATTTCTTGTTTTTGTTTTTTTACATCTGCTCCTTCAATATCACGATCATACCTATAATTATATTCTGAATCTTTAATATCAATGATAGCTTGTTCGTGAGCTCTTACATCTGCTCCTTCAATTTCATTAACAAACCAATAATTATATTCTAGATCTTTACTATCAATGACTACTTGTTCGTGAGCTTTTATATCTGCTCCTTCAATATCACGAGCAAACTTATAATTATATTTTGGATCTTTACTATCAATGACTACTTGTTCGTGAGCTTTTATATCTGCTCCTTCAATATCACGAGCAAACTTATAATTATATTTTGGATCTTTACTATCAATGACTACTTGTTCGTGAGCTTTTATATCTGCTCCTTTAACTTTAAGAGCATATAAATAATTATATTCTGGATCCTTACTATCAATGATTGCTTGTTCGTGGGATTTTATATCTGCTCCTTTAACATCAAAAACATAACAATAATTATATTCTGGATCTTTGCTATCGATGATTACTTGTCCATGAGCTCTTACATCTGCTCCTTTAATACCGAAAGCATAATCATAATTATAAAGTAAATCTTTACTATCGATAATTACTTGTCCATGAGCTCTTACATCTGCTCCTTTAACATTATAAGCAAAGTCATAATTATATCTTGGATCTTTACTATCGATGACTACTTGTTCGTGGGCTTTTATATCTGCTCCTTTAACATTATAAGCAAACCAATAATTATATTCTAGATCTTTGCTATCGATGATTACTTGTCCATGAGCTCTTACATCTGCTCCTTTAACTTTAAGAGCATATAAATAATTATATTTTAGATCTTTGCTATCGATGATTACTTGTTCGTGAGCTCTTACATCTGCTCCTTTAACATCACGAACAAAATAATAATTATATTCTGGATCTTTACTATCAATGACTACTTGTTCGTGGGCTTTTATATCTGCTCTTTCAATTTTATCAGCAAAATAATAATTATATTTTGGATCTTTACTATCAATGACTACTTGTTCGTGGGTTTTTACATCTGCTCCTTCAAAATTATGAGCAAAATAATAATTATATTCTGGATCTTTACTATCAATGACTACTTGTTCGTGGGATTTTATATCTGCTCCTTTAATTTTACGAGCAAAATAATAATTA
>CANQIM010000072.1 GCA_947624075.1 uncultured Bacilli bacterium
CCAGATGGCTTAACAGGACGTTATCAAGATGAATACATTATACCTTATTTGAAAGAAGATAAATGGGATGAAGGAATAAAAAGTGGCTATGATGCTTTTTATGAAAAGATTGATGACTATTATGCTAATAGCTCGGTAGTTTCTCAGCCTAAAAAGAAGGGTTTTGATTATTATTCAGCTTTTTGCCTTGCCTTTTGCTTAATTGCCGGTGTTATGTTAGGTAGTATTGGTTCAAAAGAAAACAGTAAAATGATTAAGTTACTTTATATAATTATGGTTTCTAATTTAATTGTTTTATTAATTGCCTTTTTCTATAATACGACTACTTTTGTTATATCATTTATTGTAGAAGTTGTTTTCTATTTTATGTGTTCGAGTGATTATAGGGGAAGTGGCAGAAGTGGTGTTTCTCATGGATCTTTTCATAGATCTTCTCATAGCAGTTATCATGGCGGTGGAGGTTCATCAGGTGGTGGCGGAAGTAGTAGAAGATTTTAAAAGAAGTTTTTCTTTAATAGGAAGGCTTTTTTTGATATAATAACTTTAGTGGTGAATTAGCAATGAAACGTAGTGAAGTTGACAGATCAAAATTAAGTCCAATGATGCAACAATATATGGAAATAAAAGATCAGTATGAAGATTGTATTTTGTTTTTTCGCTTAGGCGATTTTTATGAAATGTTTTTTGATGATGCTATTTTGACTTCGCGTCTTTTAGAATTAGCTTTAACAGGTAAACAAGCTGGTTTAGATGAGAGAGTTCCAATGTGTGGTATTCCGCATCATGCTTATGCTACTTATGTAGATGAGTTAGTAGAAAAAGGCTATAAAGTAGCAATTGTGGAGCAATTAGAAGATCCTAAAGAAGTAAAAGGCATGGTTAAAAGGGATGTTATACAAGTCATAACAAAGGGAACAAGAATTGATAGTAATATTGATTCAAAAAGTAATAATTATATTGCTAATGTATATGACTTTGGCTATTGTTACGGAATAAGTTATGCTGATATTTCAACTGGCGATGTTTATGCTTTATTAATCGAAGGTGAAAAAGATAGTGTAATTAAAGAAATATCTAAAAATGGATTTAGAGAAGTAATTGTTAATGATACTATCGATAGAGAAATAGTTGAAATATTACGTACTAATTTAAATGTTTTGGTCACTATTACAAAAGAAGAATTAGATGATAAAAATTATGAGTATATTTATCAAAATATTGAAGATGAGCGTTTAATTAAGACTTTAAAGCATTTACTTCATTATATAGTAGAAGCTAAAAAGGGAGACTTGCATCATTTACAAAGATGTGAAGTTATAAAGACAAGTGAGTTTTTAGAGTTTGATAGTAATACTAAAAGAAATTTAGAATTAATAGAAACAATTAGAAATCGAGAAAGACAATATAGTCTATTATGGCTTCTTGATAAAAATAAAACAGCTATGGGATCGAGATTTTTAAAAAAGACAATTGAAAATCCGCTTACTGATAGAGAAAAAATTGAAAGAAGATATGATTTTGTATCTAAATTGTCAACTGAATTTATTTTAAGAGATGATTTAATTAAAGCTTTAAGTGGTGTTTATGATTTAGAAAGATTATGTGGTCGTATTACTTATGGTAATTTAAATGCTAAAGATTTGTTACAATTAAAGGGTTCTTTAAAAGAATTACCTACAATAAAAAAGATTTTAGAAGAGTTAAACTTTGATAAAAAAATAGAAGTATTTGATGATTTATATTCTCTACTTGATAGAACAATATTAGAAGATGCACCTTTTACCTTACATGAAGGACATTTAATAAAAGAAGGCTACAATGAAGAATTAGATGAACTAAGAAAAATAAGTAGTGGTTCTAAAGACTTTATTTTAGAAATGGAAAAGAAAGAAAAAGAAAAGACAGGTATTAAGACTTTAAAAGTTGGTTTTAATAAAGTTTTTGGTTATTATATTGAAGTAAGCAAAGGACAAATTCCTTTAATAAAAGAAGAATATGGTTATGAAAGAAAACAAACTTTAGCTAATTGTGAACGTTTTATTACACCAGTTTTAAAAGAAAAAGAAAATATTATTTTAGGAGCCGAAGAAAAGATAATTAATTTGGAATATAAGATTTTTATGGATATAAGAGAAGTTGTAAAAAGATATATTATCAAGTTACAAAAAGTATCTAAAATAATTAGTGAAGTTGATATGTTACAATCTTTTTCTGTGGTTAGTGATAATTATAAATTTGTAAGACCAGTGATTACTTCAGAAAAAGTTATTAAAATGATTGAATGTCGTCATCCAGTAGTGGAGCAAGTTATGAAAGATAAATATATTCCTAATGATATAATTATGGATAAAACAACTGACATATTATTAATTACTGGTCCTAATATGGCTGGTAAGTCAACTTATATGCGGCAATGTGCTATTACTGTTATTATGGCTCAAATGGGTTGCTTTGTTCCATGTAAAAGCTGCATAATGCCTATTTTTGATAAGATATTTACGAGAATAGGAGCCAGTGATGATTTAGTTTCAGGAGAGTCTACTTTTATGGTCGAAATGAAAGAAGCTAATTATGCTATAAGTGAAGCAACAGAAAATAGTTTAATTCTCTTTGATGAATTAGGAAGAGGAACAGCAACTTATGATGGTATGAGTCTTGCTCAAGCTATACTTGAATATATTCATGATAAAATAAAAGCTAAAACAATGTTTTCAACGCATTATCATGAACTTACATCTCTTGAAAGAGACTTAAAACATTTAAAGAACGTTCATGTTTCAGCTGTAGAAGAAAATGGTAAAATTACCTTTTTACATAAAGTAAAAACAGGAGCAGTCGATAGAAGTTATGGTATTCATGTAGCGTCATTAGCTAAATTACCAGAATCACTCATAAAAAGAGCTGATGAAATATTAAATATATACGAAAAGAAAAATGTCAAAAAAGAAGTCTTTACTCAAACATCTTTATTTGAATTAGCAGAAAGTGAAGTTGAAGAGAAGAAAAATCCTATTGAAGAGGAAATTAAAAAAATTAATCCTTTAGAAATGACACCAATGCAAGCTTTAAGCTTCTTATATGATTTAAAAAAGAATATTAATACAAGAAAATAGGAGGGAATTTATGAAAAATCGTAGTGAATTAAGAGATGTAATAATAAAAGTTTTATATCAGATAAATATATATGAAAATGCTAAAGTTGATTTTTCTATTGAAGATTTAATTAAAGAACAATTAGAAGTAGAAAATGAATTTGTAAAAGGGTGTATAATGGGTATAATAAAAAATAAGAAAGAAATAGAAAAACTTGCTAATAAATATTTAACTGATTGGAAGATGAGTCGTTTAAATAAAGTTGATCAAGCCATTCTTTCTTTAGGTATATATGAACTAAAATATACTGATACACCTAGTGTAGTTGCGATTAATGAAGCAATTGAGCTTTCCAAAAAATATTCCGATAGTAAGGTCGTTAAAATGATTAATGGAGTATTAGATAAAATTTATCATGAAGAAGAATAGGGTGTGATTTATGAACGAAAAATATATTACTGTTACACAATTAACGAGATATATAAAATATAAAATAGATAACGATGTCAATTTGAATGAAGTTTTTCTAAAGGGGGAAATTTCTAATTTTAAAGCTCATAGTAGAGGACACTTCTATTTTACTTTAAAAGATGAAGGTAGCAGGATAAATGCTATTATGTTTGCTTCTAGTACTAAAAAAATTAAATTTATGCCTCAAGATGGTATGAAAGTATTAGTAACAGGAAAGATAAGTGTTTTTGAAGCTAATGGAGCTTATCAAATTTATGTAAGTGATATGCTAGAAGATGGTATTGGCAATTTATATATAGCTTTTGAACAGCTAAAGAAAAAATTAGAATTAGAAGGTTTATTTGATCCTAGTATAAAGAAAAAAATACCTAAAATACCTAAAAGAATTGGTGTTATAACAGCTCCAACAGGAGCAGCTATTAAAGATATTATTTCCACTATAAAAAGAAGATGGCCTTTAGCAGAAGTATATTTGTTTCCAGCTCTTGTTCAAGGTGAAGAAGCAGCATCTGATATAGTTAAACAGATTAAATTTAGTGAAGAGTTTTCTCTAGATACTTTGATTGTTGGAAGAGGTGGAGGAAGCATTGAAGATTTATGGCCCTTTAATGAAGAAATAGTAGCTAGAGCTATTTATGAATGTAGGACTCCTGTAATTAGTGCTGTTGGACATGAAATAGATTTTACCATAGCCGATTTTGTGGCAGATTTGCGAGCACCGACGCCAACAGGGGCAGCTGAAATGGCTGTTCCGCAAATTAGTGATGTCATGAGTTATTTAAATCAATTGGAAATTAGACTTAATACAGCTATTTCTAATAAAGTTAAAGGCTATAAAGAAAGATTAAAAAATGTTAAAAATAGAAATGTTTTTATAAATCCAGTTGTTATTTATCAAGCAAAAGATATGTTATTTGATAGCATTCTAGAAAGACTTAAACATAGTGCTAGTAATTTGGTGCATGTCAAAGAAAAAGAACTTCTTAATATTAAAAATTCTTATATTTTAAAGAATCCATATCAATTATTAGATAAGAAAGCTAATAAGTATTTGCAATTGATTTCTAAATTAGAAACATTATCTCCTTTGTTGACATTAAAAAGAGGTTATACTATTACTAAAAGTAATGATAAAGTAATAACAAGTTGCAAAGAAGTAAAAAAAGGCGATACATTAGAAGTTGAATTTAGTGATGGAAATATAAAAACAGCCGTTTTATAAAAGGAGGTTATTAGATGAAAAAAGAAGAAAAAGAAGAAATGGTAGAAAAGGAAGAAGAAAAATTGAGCTTTGAAGATAGTTTAGCTAAATTGGAAGAAATTGTCAAAAAGCTAGAAGTTGGTGATGTACCACTTGATAAGGCAATTGATGAATTTAATACAGCTATGTCTTTGGCAAGAGCTTGTGACGAAAAGCTAAAAAATGCTGAAGAAGCTATTACTAAATTAGTAAATCAAAATGGAGAAGTAGTTGATTTCAAAGTAGAAGACTAACTTCTTTTTTTTGGAAAATTTTACATGGGTAAAGTTATCTTTTTGGGAGAAAATATAAATGTAGTAATGGAAATAGAGGTGATTTTATGAATAAAAAAAGTAAATTACTACAATTGTTAGTTATAATTTCTTTAGTTTTATTGCCAATTCAAACATTTGCTTATTCCGAAAAGATTGCTGTAGGAGGAGAAACAATCGGAATTGAAGTACATTCAAGAGGTGTTTTAGTTGTTGATTTCTACGAAGTAAATGGTAAAATGTTGGCAAAAGAGGCAGGTTTTCAAATAGGAGATATTATTACTAAAGTAGATGGTAAAGAAATAAATGGTATGGAAAGCTTAACAGAAGAGCTAGAAAATAAAGGTGAAAATATTAATTTTACAGTTGAAAGAAATGGTAAAGAAAAAGAAATTAAAATGACTTTAGAAAAAGATGAAGGAGATATTTTAAAAACAGGTTTATATGTAAAAGATCAAATAAATGGAGTAGGAACTTTATCATATATTGATCCTGAAAGTAAAATATTTGGTTCTTTAGGGCATGAAATAATAGAGAAATCAACTATTTCCAAGTTTGAAATTAAAGATGGAGAAATATATGAAGCAAATGTTTCTAATATTATTAAAAGTCAAGATGGTAGAGCAGGTGAAAAAAATTCAACTTATAACCGAGATAATGTTTATGGTGAAATAAAGGAAAATGAGATTACAGGTATTTTTGGTAAATATACCGATGATTTTTCTGATAAAGAATTAATGGAAGTTGGTAAAGTTGAAGAAATTCATAACGGTAAAGCAAGTATTAGAACCGTTATAGAAGATAATAATGTAGAAGAGTTTGCTATCGATATTTTATCAATAAATGAAGGTAGTAAGACGAAAAATATTTTATTTGAAATAACAGATTCAAATTTACTTGAACAAACTGGAGGAGTAATTCAAGGAATGAGTGGTTCACCAATTATTCAGGATGGAAAAATAATTGGTGCCGTTAATTACGTAATTGTTAATGA
Organism: uncultured Bacilli bacterium; assembly: GCA_947624075.1. Taxonomy (GTDB): domain Bacteria; phylum Bacillota_I; class Bacilli_A; order RF39; family UBA660; genus CANRGD01. The sequence continues at coordinate 6,071 of CANQIM010000072.1, forward strand.
TACTTCGAAAGGCTATGGCGTTTTTATTACAACCATGTTAGAAGAAGGAGAAAATTAAAATGGAAGTGAAGAGTAAAAAACACTGGTTAATCGTTAATCAGTGTTTTTTA
>CANQIM010000073.1 GCA_947624075.1 uncultured Bacilli bacterium
CAACTCTTTGTCTCATGCCCCCTGATAAACTACTAGGATACTTATCCATGAATTCCCCTAAACCATACGTTTTCAAAAGCTTAATAACATAATTTTTACTTTCCTCATTTAATTTACCCGTTACTTCCAAACCAACTAGGCAGTTTTCAAGTATTGTTTTCCAAAAAAATAACGAATCATCTTGTAACATATAACCAATCGTTACATTCTTACCAAAGTTAAAACTACCACCAGACTTTTCCTCAAGACCTGCTAAAATTGATAGAAAAGTTGACTTTCCACAACCTGAAGGTCCAACTATCGCAATAAACTCATTTTCCAAAACATCAAAAGAAATATCATCTAAAGCAATGACTTCTCCACTTTTATCATGATATATCTTTTTTATTTTATTAACTTCTAACAATTTACTCATTATAAATCAACTTACTATAGGAAACCTTTTCTTCTAAATCTTTATTTTCAATCATAATATCTTGCAAATGATCGAAAGACTCTTCACTAAAGCTTGTTGTTTTTGGCCAAGCATCAATTTTACGGTATCTTTTTACGACTTCTTCTAAATCTTTTAAAGACGTATCTGGAAATTGATTCAAAATAGCTTTTGCCACTTCTTCATCGCTATTATCATGAACAAAATCCAATCCTCTTTGAATAGCTTTTTCAAACTTTTTAATAACATCCTTATTTTCTTTTATGTAGCTTTTTCTAGCACTATAAGAGGTATAAGGCACAACTCCACCCATTTCTCCAAGGCTTGCAACTACATAACCATAACCTTGCTTTTCAATATCTAAAGCATTAGGCTCAAACAAAGCAACAAAATCACCTTGACCTCCAATAAAAGCTCCACTCATAGCCGCAAAGGCAACAGATGTATCAACAAAAGTATCTTTATCAGGATCAATTCCATTTTGCATAAGAGCATATTTCAATGTCATAACTGGCATACCTCCAGCACGACCACCAATTATATTTTTTCCTTTTAAATCTTCAACTGTAAAGTTATCGATTTTTTCCCTTGAAACTAAAAATGAACCATCTTTTTGTGTTAACTGCGCAAATGTTTTTAAATAATCTTTTTCTCCACCATTATAAACATAAATAGTTGCTTCACTTCCAGAAAAACCAATATCAGCATCACCTGACAACACTGCTGCCGTTACCTTATCAGCTCCACTTGTTAAAATTAATTCTACATCTAATCCCTCATCTTTAAAAAAACCTTTTTCTAAAGCTACATATTGGGGAGCATAAAAAATAGTATGAGCAACTTCAGCTAAAGTAATTTTCTTAAGTTTAGTTTTATCATTATCTTTATTAAAATCAAGCATGACAGATGCAACTAAAATTAATAGTATCAAACTACATATAACATAAGTTAAAATTCTCTTTTTCATAAATTTCCTCCTAACTAAAGTATTATATGAATGCTTCCTAAAAAGTGTCATAAAACATGTATATTTTTCAAGTAAAAAAATATAGTTATACTAGGATGGTGAATGATATGAATATAAGTATTAATAAAAAAATTACTTTCTTTTTAATTGTCTTTTTAAGTATCAGTTTAGTTGTTTTAGCGTCTACTAATCTTTTAGTAAAAAAAGAAATTCCTAAATCTAAACAATTAACAGGAGTAGTTTTAAATAAGAAAAAGGAATCCTTAACTATAAAAACAAATGCTAATGAAGTTTATACTTTTAAAACTAATCAATCTAACAAAACCACTCAATCTAGTTTTTCTATTGGAGATAATATATTAATTGAATATACCGGTCTTTTAAATAAAAATGCTTCTTTACAAGATATAACTATTCTTAATTGTCTTGAAACTTTAGAAGAAACAGATTCTAATGGTATACCACTTTCTTGGAAAGATAATGGGATTTTTAAAGATTATTATTTATTAGCTAAAAATAAATTAGATGAGTTAACTCTAGATGAAAAAATTGGTCAACTTTTACTAGTTAAGTATCCTTCTTCTAATGGAAAAGAAGCTTTAAAAGAACATCAATTTTCTGGTTATATTTTTTTTGAAAATGATTTTAAAGATAAATCTAAAGATGAAGTAGTAGCAATGATTAATTCATTAAATGAAGTTGCAAAAATACCTCTTTTAACAGCAGTTGATGAAGAGGGTGGTGAAGTTGTTCGTGTAAGTAGTAATAAGAAACTTGCTGAAGAAAAATTTGCCTCTCCTAGTGAAATTTATAAACAAGGTGGTTTGACTGCTATTAAAGAAGATACTATTAAAAAAAGTGCTCTGCTTAAAGATTTAGGTTTAAATGTAAATCTTGCTCCTGTAGTTGATGTTTCCAATAGTGATGAAGACTATATTTATAATCGAACTCTTCAAGAAGATACAGCCAAAACGGCAGAATATGCTAAAACAGTTATTTCTGCTAGTAAAAATACTGGAGTATCTTATGTTTTAAAACATTTTCCTGGTTATGCTGACAATGAAGATACCCATACATCATCATCAACTGATGAAAGATCTCTTCAAGTAATTAAGGAAAAGGATTTACCACCTTTTGAAAGTGGCATTAATGCTTCAGCTGAAGCCGTTTTGGTAAATCATAATATTGTAAAAAATATTGACTCTAAAAATCCAGCCTCTTTATCTGTAGAAGTTCATAATCTTCTTCGTGATGATTTAAAATTTACTGGTATAATTATGACGGATGATTTAAGTATGAAATCAACTTCTGATATTGAAAAAAATGTTGTAAAAGCTCTTAATGCTGGTAATGATTTAGTCATTGTAGGCGATTATAATGCAGCTATTTCGCAAATAAAAAAGGCCCTTGAAGAAGATGAATTAAGCGAAAATTTACTAAATAAATTAGCTTTTCGCGTTCTTGCTTGGAAATATTATAAGGGCATTCTCTTTGAAATTCATAAGTAATTGTTCTAAATTAACTGCTCCAAACCAATGAAAAAGTGCTAAAATAAATGTAGTACTTGCAAAATTGTAATTTTTGTGGTATAATATGGAACAATTAAGTGAAGGGGGAGAATTTGGATGAATTCGACAATGAAAAAAATTGCTAAAGTATTTTTATTAATGATACTTTGCCTTACAACTTTGGTGCCAACACACTTAACAGCCAATGCCGCTGCTAAAGAAATAACTCTTGGTGATCTAGAAGTTTTACCAAGATACATTGCTGGTGTCTTAATTGATGCTAAAAAAACTACATCTGGTGTATACGTATATTGTGTAGACAGTACAAGACCTACTGCTAAAAACACAACTGCTACTCTAGTAGGAGAAGCAAATGCTGGTGTAACAGCCATTTTAAATAATGGTTATCCTTACAAAAGCATTACTGGTGATAAAGCCAAAGATTACTATATCACTCAAGCTGCTGTTTGGTGGTATCTAGATGATGTTACAGGAACTTCTAATTTAGGAACACAATTTAAGGTAACTGGAGAAGATGCCCAAAATTTAAGACCATATATTATTAATTTAGTTAATATAGGTAAACAAGGTTCAAACTCTTATACAACTGCTTTAACTATTGGTACGACTGATTCTAATATGACATTAGAAAATGGTTATTATGTATCAAAAGCTATTAAAGCTACAAGTATATCTAATATTAATAGTTACACTGTAACATTAAAAAATGCTCCAAGTGGAACAGAAATTATTAATTCTAATGGAGAACAAACTAATCAAATATCTGCAAATGATTCATTCTATGTAAGAATTCCAGTTAGTAAAGTTACAACTACATCTCTAACTATGTCTGTAACAGCTACAGGAAAAAGTATTTTCAAAAAAGCTTATGTTTATCGTCCTGTAAATGACATGCAAGATGTTGCCGTTTTAGAAGAAGAAGTTAAATCATCAACTATTGATTTGACTTTAGCAACATCAAAAGTAACAATAGTTAAAGTTGATTCTAAAACAGGTCTAGCTTTAGCTGGAGCTAAATTAGTTTTAAAAGATTCAACTGGTAAAGCAATTACTTCTTGGACATCAACAGTTAATGGCCATGTAATTAGAAACTTAGCTGATGGAACTTATACTGTTGAAGAGTTATCTGCTCCAAAAGGTTACAAATTAAATAAAACACCAATAAAATTTACAATTGATGCTAATAATAAAGAAATAAAAGTAAAGGTTTCTAATGAACCTAAACAAGTAATTGTTAATATTACTAAAATTGATGCTTCTACTAATAATCCATTAAGTGGTGCTGTATTAGTAGTAAGAGATGAAAGTGGTAATGTAATTGCTCGTTTTACAACAACAGAAAATTCCTATGTTTTAACAGATTTAGCTGATGGAACTTATACAGTAGAAGAAGAACAAGCTCCAGCTGGATACAAAGTATCTGGAGAAAAGATTTCTTTTACAATTGATGAAGATCATTTATCTTATCAAATAATGTTTGAAAACTATCCTGAATTTGAAGTGCCAAATACTTCTTCAAGTTCTATGTTATTTAGTTTATTAGGTATTGCAATAATCGGTCTAGGAATTAGATTCGTATATAAACATGGACAAAATGTATAAAAAGACAGTAAGGATCTCTCCTAACAATGTTGCCTTAATTGGTACTATAATTACATTAGTTGGAGGATTCTTTCTTTCTTATAATTACATTCAATCTAAAAAAATACTTGCTTATGAATATATGACAAATTCTTTCTACAATGGCAATGAAATCGTCAACATTACAGAAAGTGATGCTTCTATTGAACAAGTAGAAAATAATTTGCCAGAAACGGTTACTAATGACTATATAGGTTATCTTTCAATACCAAAAATAAACTTAAGAAAAGGCTTTCTTGATTTGAGGTCTAGTGAAAATGATGTTGAAAAAAATATCTTAGTAGTTAAAGGTTCAACATATCCAGATGTTGAAAAAGGTAATTTAATATTAGCTGGTCATTCAGGCACTGGCTGGAAAGCCTTCTTCAAAGATTTATACAAATTAAACGTTAATGATGAATTATATGTAGATTATAAAAATAAAAAATATACATATAAAATTACAAATATTTATAAACAAGAAAAAGTAGGAACAGTTGCTATCTATCGTGATTATGATAAAACAACTCTTACTTTGATTACTTGTACAAATTTTGATTCTAAAACACAAACAATTTATATTTCTGAATTAGTTAGTGTTGTAGATGAATAAAAAATTAAATAGGGGGTTGATGGTATGACAGATTTGTCTTTATTAGACAAAATGAAAATATTATTACAGACAACAAAAAGTTCCAAACTATTTATTGTCCTAATAATTTTTCTTATCTTTTTTGCCTACATTTTATTTACAACTAATAAGAAGAATAAAAAGACATCTAAAAGCATATTTGCTTTAGTTTATACTTTCATCTTCTTATTTATCATCATATTATATCATTCATCTTTAGGAAAGATGTTTGATTATCTTATGAATAATGTTTTCGTATTAATATATTTTCCTAATTTAGCTGTTTATTTAACAGCGATAATAATAACAAATATCATTGTATTAATAAGTGTCTTTAATTTTAAGACTACTAAATTCATTAAGAATTTAAACATAAGCATTTATATCATTTTAAATTACTTGTTAGCTTTAATTTTAAGTGTTATAGCTAAAGAAAAACTAGATGTTTTTACAACTTCATCTGTTTATAGTAATAAAAATGCTTTAGGTTTGATTGAATTATCAAGTACTATCTTTATTATTTGGATTATCTTTTTAGTAGTTTACAAAATCTTCCTTTACTATGTAAGAAAAGATTATAAACAACCTAAAAAGATTGTAGTTAGAAAGAGTGTTAAAAAATTACCTCCACACATAACTGAAACTTCAGCACCAAGTATTAATAAAGAATATAGACCTAAAAATGTTTTAGAAACTGCTAATATTATCAATTCTAAAGAAGTTGCTGAAATAGAAAATACGCTTACTCTTGAAGACTATAGAACAGTTTTAAGAATTTTAAAAGAAGGACGTTCTAATAGCAATGAGGAATCTTCTTTATCAACTAAATTAAATAATAAATTAAATAAAGAAGACTTTTATATTGAACCTGAAATTATTGCGACAAA
>CANQIM010000074.1 GCA_947624075.1 uncultured Bacilli bacterium
AGGAGAAATGGGGCCATTTTACTATTATTATGATAAAGACAAGAATCCTAGAGCTCATAATGCTTGGTACGCTGACACTTCGTACTTCGTTGACTCGACGTTCCCTTGGTTCACTCGTGGCGGCGGTTACTACGGTGGGGTATTGGCAGGTCAGTTCTACTTCGGTAGGAGCACGGGTGGCGCGGGCGGCTACCTTGGGTCCCGCCTCGTTCTTGCAGTCTAGTAATTTGGACGTAGTTCAAATTACAACTCCTTTTCTTAAAATTTAACGTGTCATTCCCGCTTTTTTTTCACGGGAATGACACAAAATAAACAATGGCATTTATTAAATGCTTCTTGATTTAATACATCTTGAAAGCATGATTAAATAAATGTAGGTTATAAGTTGCAAAAACTAACTCATTTGGTTTCTGTGTTATTTTCTCTCTACGCTGACAATTCGAACTTCGTTGACTCGACGAACCCTTGGTTCAATCGTGGCGGCAATTACAACAATGGAGTATTGGCAGGTCAGTTCAACTTCAATAGGAACACGGGTGGCACGAACGGCAACATTGGGTCCCGCCTCGTTCTTGCAGACTAAAATATAAAAGTATAAAACTTCGTTACAATATGTTAGCAAGTAATAAATCACGCTATTACGCTATTTTGTCTAAGGACTTTATTGTAATGCTTATTTTAGAAACTTATTACCTATCTTTTAATAGATAAAAAAATTAATAAAATATTTGGGTGAGTAATAAAATGATGAAAATTCAAATATTTGAAGAACAGTGCCATTAAAGTGCTGTTTTTTTGATAAGAAACATTTATGGGGGTATCATAAACTATGAGTAAAATTTATAACAAGTATTTAGAACTAAAAAAAGAAGATAAAGACAAATTATATTTATTTAAAGCTGGCAAATTTTATATTTTTCTTGGTGAAGATTGTGATTTTATTAATGATTATGTTGTTTTAAAAAAAGTCAAATTTTGCAATGAAACATACAAATGTGGTTTTCCAGAAAATGTTTTAGAACAATATTTAAGAGTTTTTAAAAATCATAATTTAAACATAGCTTTAATAACAGATTTAGAATTAAATAAAAATGAGGATATCTACAATTTTATTAGTAAAATCGACATAAATAATTTAACTCCTTTAGAAGCGTTAGAAAAGCTAAGTATTTTAAAGGAGATGATTAATAATGACAAAAAATGTGGAAGAAACTAGAATTTATCAAATATATGTAGATTATATTTCTTATATTGAAATGATTACAGAAAAATATCCTAATTCAACTAAAACTGCTATAGTTAGTACCATCAAAAAGTATTTATATAATGGAATGGAAAATATTTTATGTGCCTATAAAGCCTTTGAAAAAAAAGATAAATTAATATACTTAAATAAGCTTGATATTAATCTTAAAATGCTTAAAGTATTGGCTAGGGTTTCTCATAAGAAAAAATATATTAACATTAAAAATTATGAAGCTTGGAGTAGAAAAATTAACAAAGTTAGTAGTTCTCTTGGTGGATGGATAAACTCATGTCTAAAACAATAAAAAAATGTTTTTATGAGAAACTTACATTTGAAAAAATGCTTGAAGCTAATAAGAGAGCTAGAATTGGCAAAGTTAAGAAGAAAGAAGTAATTATATTTGAAATGGATTTAGAAACTAATATTATTAGGATTATTGATGAGATAAAAAACGCCAATTATCATTTTGGAGAATATCGTTCTTTTGTTGTTTACGAGCCAAAAGAAAGACTTATCAAATCTTTGCCATATAGAGATAGAGTGGTTCATCAGTGGTATGTTGAAGAATTTATTAAACCATATTTTTTTAAAAGATTTATAAAAGATACATATGCCTGTTTAGATGAAAGAGGAACACATTCTGCTGTTAATGCTATACAAAAAAAGATGCGTTCAATGAAGAAAAAATATTATAATTATTATGTATTAAAATGTGATATAAGAAAATATTTTTATAGTATAAACAAGAAAATTTTATTAGAAATTCTCAAAAATAAGATTTCTGATAAAAAACTTTTGGAGTTCAGTAAAGTAATACTAGATGATGGAGAAGAGATAGGTATACCAATTGGAAATTTTACTAGTCAATATTTTGCAAATATTTATTTAAATGAACTAGATCATTACATTAAAGAACAATTAAAAGTGAAAAACTATGTACGCTATATGGATGATTTTGTTTTGCTTGTTCCTAAGAAAGAAGAAGCGAAAAGGTTACTTGTTTTGATTAAGGAATTTTTAAATAAAAAACTGCAATTAGAATTAAATAGTAAAAGCAAATATTTTTTGAATAAAAATGGTATAGACTTTTGTGGTTATAGAATATTTGAAACACATATTTTGCTGAGAAAAAGATTTAAAAATAAGATAAAGAAGAAAATTAAATTATGGAAACACTTAATTGATAATAACAAGTTTATTTACTCAAAGTTTTTGTTAAGTGTAAATTCTTGCAAAGGACATGCTAGTCATTGCAATTCCCACAATTTCATTAAAAAATTTGATAAACAAATTAATGAGCTAATTAATAACATAGATGATAAAGAAAAATAGTATCAATATTGTATAAAAAAATAATTAGTAAGAGTTTTTAATATAATTTTTACTATTCTTTTCTATTTATAAAATAATAATTTGTTCGATTGACAAGTGCAAACGTTTGTATTATATTGTAATTGTTAGGGGGAATATAAATGTTAATTAATAAGGCTTATAAATTTAGACTTTATCCAACTTATGAGGGCACATTTATTTATAAATTCCTTTTTCCACAAATTAGGGCTTTAGTGTTATTGAATTAATGATATAAAAATGGATACAATAATACAAGTATAGGTATATTGCTTAGCTTGTTTTTTCATTGTAAAAATGCTAGAATAAGTAAACAGAAAATTTTTAAATATTATTTAAAATTTTTTAATATTACTTATTTTAAAAATGAAATTATGACTTTTATTCGTTTTCACAAAAATTAACTATTAACTAAGCAAAATAATCTCATGTAAGGATTAAGAATTATAATAAGTCACAGGATGGAGGAATGTAAAATGTTTGAACTTGTATCTAACTACAAACCAAGTGGTGACCAACCACAAGCCATCGAACAATTAGTAAAAGGTCTTAAAGAAGGTAAAAAAGAACAAGTTTTACTAGGAGCAACTGGAACAGGTAAAACTTTTACTATGGCAAATGTAATTAAAGAAGTCAATAAACCTACTTTGGTTCTTGCTCATAATAAGACTTTAGCTGGACAACTTTATGCTGAGTTTAAAGAGTTGTTTCCTAATAATAAAGTTGAGTATTTTGTTTCTTACTATGATTATTACCAACCAGAAGCTTATGTTCCCTCAACTGATACATACATAGAAAAAGACTCATCAATTAATGATGAAATAGATGAACTTCGTCATGCTGCTACATCAGCTCTTTTATCAAGAAGAGATGTTATAGTTGTTGCGAGTGTTTCATGTATTTATGGTATTGGAGAAGTTGAAGAATATAAAAGTAAAATGTTAACTCTTTCAGTTGGAGATAATATTGATCGTAATAAAGTTTTAACAAAACTTGTGGAAATGCTTTATGAACGTAATGATTTTGATTTTAAACGTGGTACCTTTCGTGTTCGTGGCGATGTCTTAGAAATAATACCTGCCAATCAAAACACAACTGGTTACCGTATTGAATTCTTTGACAATGAAATTGATCGTATCAGTACTATTGATACTTTAACAGGTGTGGTTACAGAAAATATTAAAAATGTTAGTATTTTCCCAGCCAGTCACTTTGTAATCAGCGATGACAAGCTAAAAGCAGCTCTTGTTCGTATAAGAAAAGAATTGGAAGTACGTCTTGATGAACTAAAAAAAGAGAATAAATTAGTTGCGGCCGAACGGTTAGAACAAAGAACTAACTATGACCTAGAAATGCTTGAAGAAACAGGCTTTTGTTCTGGTATTGAAAACTATTCAGCTCCTATGGCTGGTCGTGCACCTGGAGAAACACCAACAACACTAATGGATTTCTTTCCCAAGGATTATCTTTTAATTGTTGATGAATCACATGTAACTTTACCTCAAGTTCGAGGTATGTACAATGGTGATAGAGCTCGTAAAATGAATTTGGTTGACTATGGTTTTAGACTTCCTAGTGCCTTAGACAATCGTCCTTTGAAATATGATGAATTTGAGCGTAAAATTAATCAAGCTATCTACGTATCTGCAACACCTGGTGATTTAGAATTATCACATACTAATAATCATTTTGTCGAGCAAATTATTCGTCCAACTGGCTTGCTTGACCCAACTATCGAAGTACGTAAAACAAAAGGCCAAATAGATGATTTAGTTGGTGAAATAAAGCTACGTATGTCAAAAAATGAACGTGTCTTAATCACAACATTAACTATCAGAATGGCCGAAGAGTTAACTAACTATTTAAAAGACGTCGATATTAAAGTAGCCTACCTTCACACTGAAGTAAAAACTTTAGAAAGAATGCAAATAATACATGATTTACGTACCGGTAAATATGATGTTGTTGTCGGTATAAATCTTCTTCGTGAAGGAATTGATATCCCAGAAGTTTCTTTAATTGCTATTCTTGATGCTGATAAAGAAGGCTTTTTAAGAAGTAATCGAAGTTTAATTCAAACTATTGGCCGTTGTGCTAGAAATGCTAGTGGACACGTCATAATGTATGGCGATAAAATAACAGATTCTATGGAAAATGCTATTACAGAAACAGCTAGACGTCGTGCAATACAAGAAAAATATAATGAAGAGCATAATATTATACCTCAAACAATCAAAAAAGAAATTCATGAAGTTATCAGTAACATAGCTGGTGGCACAAAGACCAAAACTAAAAAACCAACTAAGAAAGAAATTGCTCGTGATATTGAAGCTATTGAACAAGAAATGAAAGAAGCAGCTCGTAACTTAGACTTTGAACGAGCAATGGAACTACGTGATATTTTATTTGAAATGAAAACTTACTAGGAGTAAAACTATGAAATTAAATATATTTTATTCAACTACAAAAGACGGCATTATGTCTAATGAGAAAAAATATTTTCCCAATCTTAATCAAGATGAAATTAATCTTCTTTACGAAACCAATTGTAAAAAGTTCTTTCAAAAACTAAACATTCCTTTAGAAAATGTAATATATTTAGACACCTCTTCTTCTAAAAAAATAACATATCGAATTGTAACTAATACCCTTAAAAATCCCAAGGAAAGTATTTTACTACTTAAGAGTACTACGCCTAATCTTTTAGTCGCAGCCCAAACAACAGACTTACCACTAATAGTCGCAACGGCTAATATAAATAAAGAAGAAAAGATAAGTGCCATTGCTTTAGGAACAATTGAAAATCTAAATAATCATCTCTTACATGAAATGATAGAAGTCTTAATTAAAGAAACTGATAAAGCTCCCTTTGAAATGACTTTTTATATTGGACCTTGCCAAACTGCTTATGAATTAAAAAATTTTGTAGTCAAAAATAATTACTGGTCTAAAGCATTATCAAAGAAAAATAAAAAGACTTATTTAGACTTGAAATTTGCCATATTTAATGAATTAATAAATGAAATAGTTGATCCAAATTATATATATTTTGATACTACTGATATTACCGATAAATCTAAATTTTATCAAGAAAATCAAGGCGCTGTTTTAGCGTGTTGTCTATATACAGAAGAATAAAAGTCAAAAAATAAAGCATAATAAAATAAAGCTTACTATTTGTAAAAAATGTAGTATAATATGAAACAGGTGATTTTATGGATGAAATAGTAATTAAAGGAGCACGTGAAAATAATTTAAAAAATATTGATATAACACTCCCTAAAAATAAGCTTATTGTTATGACAGGACTTTCTGGTAGTGGTAAAAGTTCTCTAGCTTTTGATACTATTTATGCTGAAGGTCAAAGAAGATATGTTGAAAGTCTATCAGCCTATGCTAGACAATTTTTAGGTGGTTCAGAAAA
>CANQIM010000075.1 GCA_947624075.1 uncultured Bacilli bacterium
AAAAAGTATATTTCTAATGTATAAATCATTGCAAATTTGCATAAAATCTGTTATAATATGGCGAAATAGGTGGTGAAATAATGAAGGGGTCTAATACTAATAAAAGTTCTAAAAAGACTGGAACAAAAAATACTAAGAAAAAAACACAAGCAAAGAAAACTGTCAAAAAGGTAACACCTCCAAAAACAGTATCTAAAACGACTAAAACAGCTAAGACGACATCACAAACTACTGCAGAAATAAAAACTATTTCCACAACGAAAAAGGTTAAAGAAAAAAAGGACTTAACAAAATTAAAAGATGAGTTACCAAAGTTAAAAACAGAGAAAAAAACAACTAAAAAACAATCATCAAAAACAACATCTAAATCTAAAAAAACACCAAAGAAAACAGAAAAAAAGGTTATAGAAGAAAAAGTTAAGGTAAATGATGATGTTGTAGATAGTGATGTTCCAGTAATAATAGAAGTAATAAAACAAGCTTCACCTGAAGAGCAGCAAGAAGCAGTAAAAGAAGACAAAAATGAAGTTCAAGAGAAACAAGAAGAACAATCATTGACTAAAGAAGAACAAATAGAGGTAGAGCAAGAACAATCACAAGTAACTGAAGAACAGGAACAATTTACTACTGCCGAAGTAGAAGTACCTAAAGCATCTAAAGCATCTAAAGTATCTTCTAAGACAAAACAAAAAGTATCAAGTTCTGAAAATAATCCATTGCAACCTCGTTATATTACAGAAACAGAACTAGAAAAAGAATTACGAGAAATTTATTCTGATAATAAACTAGATATTGCTAACCCTAAAGAAGAGTTAAAAAAAGCTTCCGAAAACTCAGATGATACTTTAGAATTACCTAAAACTAAAACTACTATTGAAGTTTTAGATGACTTTTTAGGAGAGGAAGAGGCAACTGAATTAAAAAAAGATATTCGTAAAATAATCGATGAAGATGAGAAAATAACTAAGAAAAAATATGATCCTTTAAGTATAATAGTTACTATTCTAGCAGTAATCTTTACTATTATGGCTATTTTTTTCCTATTATTGATTCTTTATATTTGTGAAGCTTAAATCTTTATTTTCTCTAAAAAATATATTATAATTAATTCAAGGAGAGATGAATTAAATGGACAGTGAAATGATTATTTTAGAAGCAACAGATAATTTAGATAAGGCCATTGAAAATTTTGATAAGCGTCTTAAGACAGTAAGGGCAGGAAGAGCTAATCCTTCAAGTTTAGATGGAATTATGGTTGATTACTATGGTAGTATGACACCACTTAAACAATTAGCAACAATTTCTGTACCTGAGGCAAGACAATTACTTATTAAACCTTTTGATAAGAGTTGTCTAAGTGCGATTGAAAAAGCTATTTTAACTTCTAATCTAGGTTACACTCCTGGAAATGATGGAGAAACTATTCGTATTGTTATTCCAGAGTTGACTGAAGAACGTCGTCGCGAATTAGTAAAACAAGTAAAAGCTTTAGCTGAAGATAGTAAAGTTAGCATTAGAAATATTCGTCATGATGCCTTGGAGGAAGTTAAAAAATGTGAATTACCAGAAGATGAAGCTAAAGGTATGGAAAAAGATATTCAAGATTTAATAAATGAATATAACAAAAAAGTAGAAGAAAAGCTAAAAGAAAAAGAAAATGAACTTTTAACTGTTTAAAATATTTGAATATACAGCAAAAATATGATATATTATGTCTATCGACATTGATGAAGAAGTAGTAATAAATGATTTACTTGAAGAGAGATTATGGTTTGGTGCGAATAATCAGTAATAGTTTATGAATTCGTCTTCGGAGTTCTTACCAATAATAAGCGTAGTTCTTGCGTTAAAAGAATAAAGTGTATAGTAAAACTATAAATTAAGGTGGTACCGCGATTATCTTCGTCCTTAAATTTATAGTTTTTTTTAATTCTAAAAGAGGTGAAACATATGAATAATGAAAAATTAAATGAAATAAGAAAAGAATTAGAACTAGATTTAGAAAAAGTTGACTCAGAAGCTTATCTAAATGAATTAAAAGTAAAATACTTAGGTAAAAAAGGATTAATTACTGAACTAAATAGTGAAATCAAAAATATACCTAACGAGCAAAAAAAAGATTTTGGTATGGCTGTTAATGAATTTCGTAATTTATTTACGACAAGTTATGAGCAGCATTTAGCTATTTTTAAAGAAGAAGCTTTAAATAAAAAACTAGAAACGGAAACTATTGATATTACTTTACCAAGTAAGAAAATTAAAAGAGGTTCACTACATCCAATGACTTTAATGACAGAGGAGTTCGAAGACTTGTTTGTTTCTATGGGTTACACTGTTTATGAAGGACCTGAACTTGAAAGTGATGAGAACTGTTTCCAAAAATTAAATATTCCAAAAGGACATCCAGCAAGAGATGCTCAAGATACTTTTTATTTAAAAGATGAATTTGAAAACTTCTTACTACGTACGCAAACATCAACTGCCCAAGTTCATGCTATGGAAGAAAATACTGCTAAAGGGCCTTTACGTATCGTTTGTCCTGGAAAAGTTTATCGTCGTGATGAAGATGCAACTCATTCTCATCAATTTATGCAAATAGAAGGTTTAGTAATTGATGAGAATGTTTCTATGGCTGATTTAAAAGGCACTTTAGAAATGTTTTGCAAAAAGATTTTAGGAGACAAAGTAGAAATTCGTTTTCGTCCTAGTTACTTTCCTTTTACTGAACCAAGTGTTGAAGTTGATGTTAGTTGTTTTAAATGTCAAGGAAAAGGCTGCAATCTATGTAAACAAACTGGTTGGATTGAAGTTCTAGGTGCTGGTATGGTTCATCCTCATGTTTTAGAAATGTGTGGTTATGATCCTAAAAAGTATCAAGGTTTTGCCTTTGGTACAGGTATAGATAGATTTGCCATGTTTAAATATGGTATTCCTGATATTAGAACTATTTATGGAAATGATATAAGATTTATTGAACAATTTGATAGAAAGGATGATACCTATGAAGTTAAGTAGAAATTTTGTAAGTGATTATATAGATTTAGATAAAAAACTATCTATAAAGCAAATTGCTGAAGATATGACAAGTGTTGGTAATGAA
Organism: uncultured Bacilli bacterium; assembly: GCA_947624075.1. GTDB lineage: Bacteria > Bacillota_I > Bacilli_A > RF39 > UBA660 > CANRGD01. Next base: position 3,101 of record CANQIM010000075.1, read on the forward strand.
TATGATTCAGCTTCTCCTTTAATAAATTGTACTAATTTAGTGGTAGGGGAAATATTAAGTTGTGAAAATCATCCTAATAGTGATCATTTACATTGTTGTGTTGTAGATATTGGTACAGAAAAATTAAATATTGTTTGTGGAGCTCCTAATTGTCGTAAAGGTTTAAAAGTAATAGTTGCGAAAGACGGAGCTGTCTTACCAGGTGGAACAATAAAAAAAGGTATCATTAGAGGTGCTGAGTCCAATGGTATGATTTGCTCTATTGCCGAATTAGGTTTAGAAAATAAATTTTTAGAAGATAAAGATCGTGATGGCATTCATGAATTTCCAAGTGACGTAGAAGTAGGTAGTGACCCTCTAAAAGCCCTAGGTTTAGATGATGAAGTAATTGATTTTGAATTAACATCAAATAGGGGAGATTTATTAAGTATTCTAGGTATGGCCTATGAATTAGGTGCCATATACCAAAAAGAAGTAAAACCAATTGATACTACTTTTACTGAAATTAAAGATGATGTAAATGATGTTTTCCAAATAAAAATTGAAACAGAAGACTGTCCTTTGTTTTTAGCTAAGAAGGCTTTGAACGTTACTATAAAAGAAAGTCCAACTTTTATTAAAAATAGACTTATCGCTAGTGGTATAAGACCTATTAATAATGTTGTTGATATTTCTAATTATGTCATGCTTGAAACAGGCCAACCTCTTCATTTTTATGATGCTGATAGTCTAGGCAATACACTTATAGTTCGCAATGCTAAAGATGATGAAAAACTAGTAACTCTTGATAATATAGAAAGAACTCTAAACCATGATGATATCATTATTGCCAATGAAGAAGGCTCTGTTGGTCTTGCTGGTGTCATGGGAGGTTTATCTACAGAGGTTGAAAAGACTACTAAAAATATTCTTATAGAATCAGCTATATTTGATAGTATCAAAATAAGAAAAACTTCTAAAAAAATCTTACGTAGTGAAGCAAGTAATCGTTTTGAAAAAGGCTTAGATCCTAATAGAACTTATATGGCTATTGCTAGAAGCTGTGCCCTTTTAGAAAAATATGCAGATGCTAAAATAATGAAAGGCACTGTTATCCATGATAAAACCATCAAAGAAAATAAAAAGATAGAACTATCTTTATCTAAAATAAATAAAGTTTTAGGCATTACCATCCCAGAAGATGAAGTTATCTCTATTTTACAAAGATTAGCCTTTACCGTAAAAAAATCTAAAGACACTCTTGAAGTAGAAGTACCAACTAGAAGAAGAGATATTTCTATAGCTGAAGATTTAATCGAAGAAGTTGGAAGAATTTATGGAATGGACAATATCAAAGGAAAACTACCAGTTCTAAATGTTTCTTTAGGTGCTTATAACAAAACAAGACGCGCTATTAAACATAAATTAGCTGATTTAGGTCTAAATGAAACAATGAGCTACACTTTAATTCCTAAAGAAAATGCCCACGAATTTACAATTGATGAATTTAGCCCTATTTACCTAAATGATCCAATGAGTGAAGATCGTAATACTCTTCGTAATAGTCTTCTTTATTCCTTAAAAGAAGTATACTTATATAATAAAGCACGTAATAATACTAATATATCTATCTTTGAAATAGGCAAATGTTTTTACAAAGAAAATGAAACTTATAAAGAAAACTCTCATTTAGCAGTCCTTTTAAGTGGTGACTTTTACTTAGATATTAAAAAGGAAAAAGCAGACTTTTATGTTTTAAAAGGTATAACTGAAGAATTGCTTGACTTTTTAGGTTATGAAAATCGTTATACATTTGAAAAAGGTAAAGTACCTCAAGAACTACATCCTGGTATATCTTCATCAATCAATGTAAATGGTATAACTATTGGCTTTCTTGGCAAAACACATCCTAAAACTTTAAAAGATGATGTTTACGTACTAGAAATAAATCTAGATAAATTACTTAATATAAAAACAGGTAAAATGAAATATAAAGATATTTCAAAATACCCAAGTATAGTTAAAGATATAGCCTTTATAGTAGATAAAGATGTAACATCTAAAGAAATAATTGATACAATTAAAAAAGCTTCTTCTAAGATATTAAATAATGTTGAATTATTTGACTTATACACAGGAGAAAATATTGCTAAAGACAAAAAATCACTTGCTTATAAACTTACTTTTATGGATCCAACTAAAACGTTAACTGAAGAAGAAGTAATGACTGTCTTTAATAATATAATAGAAAAAGTTGAAAAAACAAATCATGCTATATTAAGAGATCAATAAAATGAAAAAGTTCAATTACTACTACTAAAATTGAACTTTTTTCTTTTACCTAATAAGTTTCGTTTTCTAAACCTTTATTTACTCTTTTTCTAATTATTTCAATTATATTATTTTTCATTTCCATGTCAGCGTTTTCCCAAATAAGTTCAAAAAACACGCCCAAACCTGGTAGAGTAATTTCATCATTATTTTTGACAGACTCATCGATTGCTTTCTTTAAAGTTTCATAGTTGTCTCCTTGAAAATTATTTATAATATGTTCCCTTATATTAACATCCATAATTTTCCTCCTCTAATTATATAATGTTTAAAATTAATAAATTTTATACAAAAAATATTATATTTCCTACTATATTAAATTTCTTCATTAAATAAAATTTACAGTGTAAAATTTCTTATTTTTCTCAACATTATTGTTAAAAAGTAACTTGATAAAATTACATTTCTATGTTAATATGAATGTAGCAAGGAAACTTGCATAAAATAAAAATGGAGACATTTCAGTTTGGTTATGTTGAATGTCTGCCATAATTTTTTGTTGATATGACACCTTATTCAACCGAACGAAGTGTCATTTTTTTATTACAAGAACTAATACAGTTAAAAGTAGTAAAATC
>CANQIM010000076.1 GCA_947624075.1 uncultured Bacilli bacterium
CCTTCACTAGATGCTAAAATAAGAGTCATTACACAAGAAGAAATTCCAATGATAACGGGAACTGATACAAATGGTTTTATGAAACTTGGAGTTAGTCCTTTTTATAATGATTATCCTGTTTATTTAGATGTTAATAATTTCTTTAGTAACCATTTTGCAATATTTGGTAACTCTGGTAGTGGTAAAAGTTGTGGTATTTCGAGATTATTTCAAAATATGTTTAGCGATCAAAGATTAAATCCTTATAAAGCTAATATTTTGTTATTTGATTCATCAGGTGAATATTACAATGCTTTTAGAAATTTAAATGAACTTAATTCTACTTATCATTATCGTTTTATTTCTACTAATGAAGTTGATGGCATAGGAGAAAAGTTACGTCTACCAATATATTTATTAAATGCAACAGATTTGGCTTTATTATTACAAGTTACTAATCACTCTCAATTACCAATAATTGAAAGAATGTTAAAATTAGCTTTAGTATTTTCTCAAGAAGATATGGATGCTAATGCATATAAAAACCATTTGATTGCTAAAGCCATAATGACAATTTTATATACAAATGAAACAGCACCAAATAAAAGGAATGAAGTTTTTTCAATATTGGCTAGTTGTTCAACACCAGAATTTAATTTAGAGGCTCCAGTTCAAGGTATTGGTTATGTAAGAAAATTTAGAGAATGTTTCTTAATAGATAATTCTGGTAATTTTTCTGAAAGCGTTTTATTAACTGAATATGTTACATCATTTATAAAAGAAGAATTTGATAATTATGAGCCACATGGTGGAGTATTCTATACATTAGATACTTTAGAAAAGGCCTTGAACTTTACTTTGATTAGTGAAGGTTGGCTAAGAAATGCTAATACGTATGGTGATGCAGTAACTATTAGAGTTAGACTTCACTCTTTAATTGTTGGTGATAATGCAAAATTCTTTAGTGTAGATCATTATGTGTCAATTGAAAGTTATTTATCTTCTTTGTTAATTACAAATGGTGATAAGTATCAAATAGTTAATTTTAACTTAGATGATGTTGATGATGATTTTGCTAAAGTAATTACAAAAATTTATTCAAGACTTGTATTTGAGTTTGCTAAAGGGTTAAAAAATAGAGCAAGTATACCTTTTCATATAGTTGTTGAAGAAGCTCATAGATATATTCAGAATGATACTGATAGATTTTTGATTGGATATAATATATTTGAAAGAATTGCTAAGGAAGGTCGTAAATATGGTGTAATATTGGGGCTTATTTCACAGCGACCAGTTGAATTATCTGATACCGTTATTTCACAGTGTTCTAATTTCTTGATTTTTAAGATGAACCATCCGGTAGATGTTGATTATATTAGGAAAATGGTTCCAAATATTAGTGATGAAATAGTTGAAAAACAAAAGACTTTGCAATCTGGTACTTGTCTAGGATTTGGTATGGCTTTTAGAATTCCTTTGATTGTTAAAATGGAAATGCCTAATCCATCACCATTAAGTAGTAACTGTGATGTCGTTAATATTTGGAATGGAGAAGGTTATGTTCAAAGTGTAAATGTTGCTGTTCCTGTTGATAATGTTCCTGTTGCTGCAGCATTGGTTAATCCAGTTATTAATGAAAAACATGATACAGAAAAAAATAACATAAATAGAATAGATAATGCTCCTATGACGAATGTTGATTTAAAAATTGATGAAGAAGATCAAAATAAGAAAGATGTAGATGATAGTAGTACTAAAGAGGAAGAAGTACAAAATGAAGAAAGACCTGTAAGTGATATAAGTCTTGAAGTAAATGGTAAAGCAGAGGAAACGAGTGTTGCTGCAGCATCAGATAATGATGTTCCAAGTATAACGCCGATAAATATTACAGTACCAATAGTTGATGATAATAATAGTGGTGCTGAGGCAAATGATTCTTTGCCAGAAATTGTATCATCTAATGATGTAGTAAAAACTGAAGAAAAACCTATGCCAACAGTTGATTTGACTTTAGATGATGACGATGATGATACAGGTGATGATTTTGCATAAGAAGATACTTTTTGAAAAATGATGGTATGATTTATACCATTTTTTTCATCATAAATAGATTTTTATTAAGATATTTGATACAATAATGTTAGGTGATTATTAATGTTTGAAAACTTGGGAGATAGATTACAAAATGCTTTACATAAAATAAAGGGTTATGGTAAAATTACGGAAGATAATATTTCTGATATGATGCGTGAAATAAGACTCGCTTTATTAGAGGCTGACGTTAACTATCAAGTGGTTAAAGAATTTACAAATAATGTTAAAGAAAAAGCTCTAGGTGAAGAAGTTGCTAGCAGTATTAATCCAGGAGATTTGTTTGTTAAGATTGTAAAAGATGAGCTTACAGAATTGTTGGGTGGAGAAAGTGCTAGTTTAAATATTAATGGTAATCCAGCTATATTAATGCTAGTTGGTTTACAAGGTTCTGGTAAAACAACTACTATTGCAAAGTTAGCTAATTTTTTAAGAAAAAAGCACAGTAAGAAACCATTGTTGGTGGCGTGCGACGTTTATAGACCTGCTGCTATTGATCAATTAAAACAACTTGGTAAGCAACTTAATATGGAAGTTTATGAGGAAGGTAAAAAAGATCCAGTTGAAATTGCTGATAATGCTTTAGAATATGCTAAAAATAATGGATTTGATTATGTATTAGTAGATACGGCTGGAAGACTTCACATAGATGAAGAATTAATGGATGAGCTTGATAGGATTAAAGAAAAAATTAGTCCTCATGAGATTTTATTAGTAATAGATGCTATGATGGGACAAGATGCTATTAATGTTATAACTGGTTTTAATGATAAGTTACCTTTAACGGGTGTTATACTTACTAAATTAGATGGCGATACTCGAGGCGGTGTAGCATTATCAGTTAGACATCTTACTAATGTTCCAATTAAATTTATTGGTGTTTCCGAAAAATTAGATGGTTTAGATACTTTTGATCCAGAGAGGATGGCTGGTAGAATTCTTGGTATGGGTGATATAGTATCTTTAGTTGAAAAGGCAACAGAAGCAATAGATGAAAAAGAAGCAGAAAAAACGGCTAAGAGAATGCAACAAGGTAAGTTTGATTTAGAAGATTTTCTTTCTACGATGAAGCAAATGAAAAAGCTGGGACCTTTAGAAAGTTTAATTAAAATGTTGCCAGGTGCTAAGAAGATGGGGCTAACAGATATAAAGATAGATCCAAAGCAAATGGCACATATAGAAGCAATAGTTTTATCAATGACACCAAAAGAAAGAAGAAATCCTGATATTATAAAAGCAAGTAGAAAGACAAGAATAGCTAAGGGTAGTGGCAGAAGTGTCCAAGAAGTCAATAAATTGTTGCAGCAATTTGATCAAATGAAAAAAATGATGAAACAAATGACAAATGGTAATATGAAGTTACCATTTTAGGAGGTATTTATGAATATTATTGAAGCAAGAGAATTATATACTGATAGTGAGCATTTAAAAAAATTGGATGAGCTTTGTAATTTTTACAAAAAGGTTGGTAATGAAGTAACGGCTGGTTATTTAGGAAGTATGATTTCTAATATCAGATTTGATGATATGGGTGATTTAGAATTTCAAACTTTACATGCGGCTTCTAATTTGGAAACTTTATCAACAGGTGCTTTACTTAATGATGGAGTTGTTATTAGGCAAATTCAAAGAACTCCTCAAGAAAAGTTTTTTCAATTATTTTCGTGGAACAAAGATTATACTAAGTATACATATGTGTTGTTTGATAGCTTAATGGCGGCTGATATTGCGTATGATATTATCAAAGCAGCTGATACAAATTTATGTCAAGAAAATGTGGCTGATGCTTTAAGGTCATTAAGAATTCCTATAGATAATATTTTGCAAGTAAAAGAAAATGTTGAAGTTAATGGTATTGAAAAGTTAGAGTTTAGTAGTAACGGAGGAGATTATTCTTCAAGTCAAAGTGCACTATCAGCAAAAGTTATTTAATTGTATGGGCTTTATTAGTGTCTTAAATTTAAATTAAACATAGTATAAATTAGAGGAGGTATTTATATTATGTTTGATCAGAGTAATATGACTAATTTTGAATCTTCAGTTATTGGAAACAATAATGTTGTTGATAATGACATGAATGTTGATGTTAATATGAATATGAACTACAACGGTGGAGTAGAAATGGGTGCAATTAATGAAGGTGTTCAAGAAAGATGCATTCATAGAACTTTTGTCCATGAAGTGCCACATGTTTGCCCAATACATACAAGAATAATTAATCATCATGTCTATAAACATACTTATAGACCACAATATACTTGTTCAGAAGAAAATACAGTAAGTAATGTTCAATGTGGATCTTGCTGCCAATTTAGATAAAAATATATTTACAGTAAATGATTTGTAAATTTATCTGTCTAAATATGTAAAAAGCATTGATTGTTTTACAGAGTTCGTTTATTCTTATAATAGGGAGTGTGATATAGGGTGATTTATCCTTCAATTGATAAGTTGCTCAATATAGTTGATTCGAAATATGAGTTGGTTCATATTTCTGCAAGGAGAAGTAAAGAGATTTCTAAAGAAGGATTTTTACAAATGCCTGAATCCGAATATAAGAGTAAAAAGAATATAGGAAGAGCTCTTGAAGAAATTGCAGAAGGCTATATTGAGGTAAAAAGAGGAAATTAATAGCCTCTTTTTGTTTTCTTTTGATATAATAAGTTTAGAAGGTGTAATTATGATTCATAAAATGAGATTAGTAGATTTTGCTTTTAAAGCAATGAAAAATAAGGAAAAAGATATTGAAATTAGACTAAATGATGAAAAAAGGCAATTAGTAAAAGTAGGTGATATAATTGAATTTGAACATGTTGATACTAAAGAGATTTTAAAAACTAGAGTTGTTGCCTTACATAAATATAAGAGTTTTAAAGAGCTTTTTAATAATTTTGACCATAAAAGATTTGGCTTAAAAGAAACAGATGATGAGACAATATGCAATAAATTTTATACAAAAGAAGAAATGGACAGATATGAGGCATTAGGTATAGAAATAGAATTAATATAATTCTAAATCCTTTTCTATGATAAAATAGTTTTAGGTGATAGTATGCGAATAGAACGTTATAAAAAAGGAAATGGTGGAAAGTATAAAATACTTCTTGATAATGGTGAGGTGCTTGTTTTATATGAAGAAGTTATCTTAAAATATGATTTACTTTTAAAAAAAGATATAACTGATGAAGATTTAGTGGAAATAGATAAATATAATCAAGAGTGTGAAGTATACTATGTAGCTTTAAACAATGTAAGTAAACGTTTTAAAAGTATTTATGAGTTACAAGAAGTTTTAAGAAAAAAAGAATATCCTAAAGAGTTAATTGCTTTGGCTATTGAAAAGTTAATTAAACAAGGTTATTTAAATGATAGAGTGTTTGCAAGGAGCTATATTAATAATCAAAAGATTACTACTAATAAAGGACCTTTAAAAATAAAAAAAGAACTTTTAGATAAAAAAATAGATCAAGAGGTAATCGATGAAGAGTTAGTTAGTTATTTAGAAGAAGAACAGTTAGAAAAAATAGAAAAACTTGCTAATAAAATGATTAAGGCTAATCGAAGTAGGGGGGGAATTATCCTAAAACAAAAGATTGTTAATGATCTTAAAAATTTAGGGTATGAAAGTGATTTAACTATGAAGGTTGTTTCCACAAAAGATTTTGCTACTAATGAAGATATAAGAAAAAAAGAATATGAAAAATTAAAGAAAAGATTAAGTCATAAATATAGTGGCAGTGAATTAGAAAGAAAAATAAATGAAAAACTTTATCAGAAGGGTTTATA
>CANQIM010000077.1 GCA_947624075.1 uncultured Bacilli bacterium
TTTTGATACACAACAAACAAAAAATGAGCTAGCCCTTATTCCATATAGGTTTGCTCATTTTTACTGCCAAAGTCAAGATTCTTTTAATATTATATCATATTTTGTTAATAATTAAAGCTCTTTTTCCAAAAAAGGCAAAAAAAAAGACATTTTCCTACAATGAGAAAATGTAATTTCTATTTTAGTTCATCTTGAGATTTAGAATTTAATCTTAAATCTGCTCTTCTACCATCTTTATATGCATAAAATCCTGCAGAAGCAATCATAGTAGCATTGTCAGTACAGTATTTGAAAGGTGGTACAGAAAAATCAACGTTTAAGCTGCTTGTTAAATCTTCCATCGCTTTACGTAAGCCTTTGTTGGCAGCAACACCACCGGCTAAGATTACATGTTTTATATTTCTATCAACGATAGCTTTTTTTACTTTAGAAGTTATGGCTTGGATGGCAGTATTTTGAAAAGAAGCCGCTAAGTCTTCCTTATTTATTGTATGACCACGTTGTTCTTCATTGTGGACTAGGTTAATTACAGCACTTTTTAGACCGCTAAAAGAAAAATTATAACTATCATCTTTTAAAGGAATAGGCAATTTATAAGTTATTGTACCCTTTTCAGCAAGATTATCAAGCTTTGGCCCTCCAGGATATTCTAAGCCTATGACCCTTGCTACCTTATCGTAACATTCTCCAATTGCATCATCCAAAGTTCCACCTAGTTTTTTAAATTTGTAATGATCTTGCATTTCTACAAGTTCAGTGTGTCCGCCACTTACAACAACAGCTAAAAGGGGAAATTCTAGTTCTTTTACTAAACTATTTGCATAGATGTGACCTGCTATATGATGAACTGGAATTAAAGGCTTTTGATATATAAAAGCCAAAGTCTTGGCTGCTTCCAAACCTATTAATAACGAACCTATTAGTCCAGGACCATATGTGATAGCAATAGCGTCAATATCATTCATAGTTAGATGAGCTTTTTCTAGGCATTCTTCTAAAACAATAGTTATGTTTTTAACATGATGACGGCTAGCTATTTCAGGAACTACTCCTCCATAAGTTTTATGAATATCAATTTGGGAAGAGACAACTGTTGATATTTCAATAGTACCATTTTTAACAATAGAGGCACTTGTTTCATCACAACTACTTTCAATTCCTAAAATATAAATATCTTTCATTAGTAGCTTCACTTCCTTAAAATTAAAATGTTTTTAGTTCTCATTTGAAATTTCTTTTAGTATTTTAACATATTTTTGGTATTATTTCTATATTTGAGTATTATATTATTCTTGTTTTAAGTGATTTTTTATTTTCTTTTTATTGAAACGCAAATAATTTTTATCATATAAAAATGCTACTATATAAAGTAACATTAATCATATTTTTCTTTCCATTAATATACCATCTATTCCATTGTAATAGCCTTTACGAAGAGCCTTTTTTTCAAAGCCAAACTTCTTATACAACTTTAACGCAGGAATATTATCTATTTTAACTTCTAAAGTGACACTTTTATTAATTTTTTCTAAAAATGTTTTTAGTAGTAATGTAGCTTTTTTTTGATTGCGATGCTGTTTTTCTATTTCTATTTGATTTATTTCAGCTCTTTCATAAATATCACTATAATAAAGATAACCAATTACTTCATTTTGCTCTATTAAAATTAAATACTTACCAAAAGGATTATTATTTAAATTATTAAGAACTTCCTGTTTTGATAAAAAAGAATTATCTATTGCAGATAAATTCTCTTTAGTAAGTCCGATTATCATTTATTTTCCTCAGCTTCTGTAAGTTTTAGATAGTTGGGATTGACGGCATGAGGATTGATTGGTTCTTTGTCCTTAAAATAATTTATGATTTTTAGTATGTTAGGACTATATGATTTTTTATTTGGAAAAGCTGCTAAATCATCATTGGAAATTATGGTATGAGGACCGATTGTTTCAATTTTTTGTTGTAGGCTTACAATTTTTATATGTTGTGGTGGCAAAATTGCTGACATGTCTTTGTCGTAGATAGCTGAAAATACATAATCTCTTCTAGCATCTAAGACGGGGATATGAATTAGATCATCATCAGCTGAGAGAGCCATAGCTTGCAATGATGAAATAGTTGTGATAGGGATTTGTAAGGCCCAAGCATAAACTTTGGCAATTGTTATTCCTATTCTTATACCTGTAAATGATCCTGGTCCATCAACAACAATTATCTTATCTATATCATTAGGAGTTATGTTGGTTTTTTTAAACATTTCGACAATTTCAGGTAAGGCTTCTTCTGATAAAGTGTGGCCAAATTCTTTTTTTACTTCGATAAGGACTTCTTTTTCAGAAGCTATTGCAGAATATAGATAACTAGATGAAGTATCTATATATAAGTATTTCATAATACAGCTCCACAAAGATCTTCATATTTTTTTCCATAAGGTGTAATTGTTATAATACGCTTATTTTCATCTTCTGTAGAATTTTTGATTTTTATATCAAGACGTTTTTCTGGAAGATAATCTTCTATCATGTCAGCCCATTCAATTATTGTTACGCCTTTTTTAGTGTAATACTCTTCAATTCCTAAATCTTCAACCTTACCATCTAGGCGATAAACATCCATATGATATAAAGGCATTTCACCAGATGTATACTCTTTAATAATATTAAATGTTGGAGAAGTAATTTCTTCAGTAATTTCCATTGCTTGAGCAAATCCTTTTGTAAAAACAGTCTTGCCACTACCTAAATCACCACGTAAGCAGATTACCATATTAGGAAATTTTTCTGACTCAATGTTTTGTGCTAATTCTATTGTTTCTTCTTCTGAATATGTTGTTATTTTGTAATCCATTTCTTATCACCTACAAATTATTATAATCAAAAAAAAAGAGTTAGACAACTCTATTTTAAATTAATTACTAGAAATTGACATATTTTCAATTAAAAGCTCAGGTGAAGCCGTTAAAGAAGTTTTAAATTTCTTTGTAGAACCGATTAGTTTTATATTAGAAAATAATTCAAAAATGGTTGTCGTTAAAATACAAGGTTCAAAAGTAGAAATAATTTTACCATTTTCGACAACGTAGCCATATATTTGCACAGATATGTCACCCGTAGTTTTATTAAGTGTTGTTCCACCTGTTTCTTGATATTTAGTAATATATAGACCATTTTCTAGCTTTTCTAAAAGATTTATTTTTTCTTTACTTTCCTTTATGTAAAGATTGACTGCTGATATGCCATGACCAAAGGCATTTCCAGTTGATGATTTATTATCGAGTAGAGCTTCTTTGTTGTTATAAAGATAGGTTTTTAAGAAACCATTTTTGATAATTTCTTTTCTGAATGTCGGTGTTCCCTCATTGTCGAATTTATTATAAGCAGGATAATTTTTATTAGCAGGTTCTTCAATTATAGTTAATTGAGGAGAAAATATTTGCTTATTAAGTTTATCTTCAAGACAGGATGTTTTTTTACGAATTTCCTCTTTAGATAGAAGATTGATAAATTCACGAAGTATTTGGGATGAAAATTTTTCTGATAGAATGACATTATACTTTGTTGTTTGTAATTTCTTTTCTTTGGCATTTAATTCTATATCATTTATGACCTTTTCAACAACTTCTTCATAATTAATATCATCTTTTACGTTATAGATAGTGTCATTATTAGTGTATGATTTACTATTTATTATGGCAGTTGCTTGAACATCAAATATTTCAATAGTTTTGGCAGTTGATATATCTAGTCCTTTTGTATTAACTATTCTTTTTGCAGTATTTGAAAAACTGTAGTTTATCTCTAAACTTGTTATGTGCTGATGTTTTTTGGCAAGTGAATATAAATTTAAGAAACGATTTATATCAATATCTTTGATTTTTTTAGCTTTAGCAACTTTTGTTTTTCTAGAATCAGCTATTAAAAAGTCTTCATAATCACTTTCGATGCTAATAGATTTGGACTTTAAGGTGTCAATTACTTCTTCTGAAAGATAATTGGTAGAAGCTTTTACATACTTTTGATTAATCTTAGCTTTTATGTCGTAGCTTGTGTTTGATGAAAGAATAAAGTTTTTCTGTTGATCATTTAAGATAGTTAAGTCTAAATCATTATTTTGAAATTCGATTACTTGTAGTTCACTAATATCATTTTCGTTGGCAAGTTGTAAAAAATCTTCAATTTTCATTAGCTTTGGCCTCCTACTAAAATTTCACTTACTTTTATAGTTGGTTCACCAACTGTTACTAAGACATTTCCACTGATACTTCCACAATAACCACTTTCTAAAAGTAAATCATCGGAAATCATTTCAACTTTTTGTAAAATATCTTGACCTTTACCTATTAAAGTTATGCCAGTTAGCATGCCTGATAGTTTACCATTTTCTATTAAGTAGCATTCATCAGCAGAGAAATTAAAATCTCCTGTATTTACATCGACACTACCACCATTTAAACTTTTACAGTAAATTCCATAGTCAATGCTTTTTATCATATCAGTAATTTTATCTGTTCCTTCTGCTAAATAAGTATTATTCATTCTAGAAGTCGGTGGATATATATAACTTTCTCTTCTGCTTGACGATGTTAAAGGATGATGTAATTTTTTGCTATTAGCATAATCAACGAGATAGCTTTTTAATATGCCATTTTCTATTAAAATGTTTTTTCTTGTTTCATTGCCTTCAGTATCAATAATAGTTGTTCCCCATTCACCTTTAATCGTCCCGTCGTCAATCAAAGTAACTTTGGAGCTAGCAATTTTTTGGCCAATTTTGTTAGAAAAAACACTCAAGTTGTCAGCAGTACTGGTTGCTTCTAGTGAATGACCACAGGCTTCATGGAATATTACAGCACCGAAGCCTTGTCCTAAGATAACTGGTACTCTGCCACCTTTAAATTTTTTAGCAGAAAGTTTTTTAACAGCAATTGTGGCAACATCTTTAGCATATTTTTTGTAATCAAAATCTTTTAAGAATTCATAACCTTGTCCTTTGCCATAGGCTTTAAATGTTGTTTCAGTTTTACCGTCTTTAGTAGCATAAGGGATACAAATTAGCCTTGTTGCTATTTCACTAGATGTAACATATTTCTTCATACTATTAGCTATAGTATATTTTTTGTCAGTTTCAATTAATGAAGCTTGAACTTGAGAAATTAGTTTTGAAGTTTTACGTGCTGCTTTATCCAACTCTTTTAAAATAGCTATTTTTTTTGAAACAGGAAAAGAAGAATGTGGTAGTTCAACAGGACAATACTTTTCTTCCAAATTATTTAAAGAAAAAACTACATTTTTTGTTACTTTAATACAATTTATGTTATTTAAAAGCTTTTTAGTTTGAAGAATAATATTTCTAGGAGTTAAATTATTAGTTGAGGTATAAAAAACTTTATCATTAATTATAATTCGTATTCCTACTCCTTTAGTAGAGTCTGTTAAAATATCATCTAATTTACTATCAATTAGATTATATTTGGTTGTTGTCATTTCCTCATAGTAAACTTCGGCATAGTCACAACCATTATCTAGACATAATTTAATTATTTTCTCATATAGTTCTTTTTTCATCTAATCACCATTAATATTATATAACAAAACTTTTTGAAAAAAAAATAAAGTTCACAAAAAGTGAACTAAAACACAAAAAAAATTCTTGGCAACTTCCTATTTTTGCATACACTATCGTCGGCGTAAAGTGGCTTAACTTCTGTGTTCGGGATGGGAACAGGTGTACCCCACTTGCTATCGT
>CANQIM010000078.1 GCA_947624075.1 uncultured Bacilli bacterium
AATTTATATGATATTTGTCAAGAATAAAAAGTACGTTTTTACTATTTTTTTATACTTTCTTGGTTAATTTCCTCTTCTTTTGCTAAAATCCACTTATCTAAATTATCTTTTAGAATTAAAAAACCACTACCTGTTTCTTGGATTTTGCTTTTATTTCTCTTATTTATTCGATAATCTAAGTCTTTAATACTCAATTTCAATTGTCTTTTATCTTTATCAACATCTAAAACTTTTGCTTTAATAAATTCTCCATCTTTAACATAATCTTTTATATTTCTAACAAAACTAGAAGAAATCTCAGAAATATGAATTAATCCACTATAGCCATCATCAGTACTTACAAAAATACCATAGCTTTCAATTCCTGTAACTAAAGCAATTATTTCTTCTCCAACTTTATAATCCATCTAATACACCCTCTTTGCTTATTATATCATCTTTATATTTGAATAACAAGCAAATACGTGCTATAATCTTTTTGGTGATTTTATGAATAATAGTGATATAGAACTTAAAATAATAGCAATCATTGACAAGTTACGCCCATTTTTAATTAATGATGGTGGCAATTTAGAATTTGTAAAATATGAGGATAATGTAGTCTACGTTCGCCTAATGGGAGCATGTCGTGATTGTGCCATGCTAGATGTAACTTTAAAAGATGGCATTGAAGAATTTATTAAAAATGAAATTCCTGAAGTAAAAGAAGTTGTTAACGTCAAGGATTAAAGAAAATGAATAAATGGTAATTCATTTTTTTTATTTAGTATTTTAAAAATCATTTTCAAATAAAGCTCATATTCATCACTTCTTAAGACTATTTTTTTTAACTCTCTTTCCTTAATTTCATCACTAATAACTTTGTCATAAACATCTAAATAATGACTTGGAAAAAGCATTCGTGAAAACAATCTAATGGCATCATCATAGTCTAAATTTGCTTTATAAATAATTGCTTCTACCTTTTCTTCTGTATAATCTTCTTTTAAAAATAAATATTTTAAGTAACCCGCTAAATCTCTTTGTTTAATATCTACCTTTACATTCAATGGATTAAAAAAATTCTTTTCATCTATTCTTTTATGAACAAGATATTTTTTACTATTTTTATTTTTTTCATTATAATTTAAGTAGCAAATCGCAACTTCTATCAATCCAATATAGTAATCAATACTCTCATCTATTATTTTATATTTATTTACGATATGATTCATTTGGTACTCAATAAAATCGCATTTTTTCATCCACAATTCTGGCCAAGATGCAGTATCATCTTTTACTTCTACTTCTATTGGATTTAAGATTTTATCTAAAACATTTTTACTATTTTTGGTTCTTAATAAAACATAATAATTATTTCTATATTGTGTAAAAATAGAATTTTCTCTATTAATGATAAAATCATAGTATTCATTTTTATCTTTTGTTAAACTATATTGTAATTTAACTTCATCCAAATTATCAACACGTTCAAACAAAAATATATCTTTGCCACTTTTAACAAGTACCTTATCATAATAAGGTGTAAGGGTAATATTATTTAAATTGTAATAATAAAGAATGACATTTTTCATATAATCACTACTTAATTATATGTAAAAGAATAGCAATTTATAAGTAAAAAAACAACCATGAGGTTGCTTATTTCATCTTTCCATTTTGTGTATCATTTGCAGGTTGAATCATACTTAACATAGCTTCTACTAAAGCTTCATTATTTTTGGCTTTTTCCATATCTTGAGCCGCGCTTCTTTCATTATAACCTAAGTCTTCTTCCAAAGCACTTTCATAAGCTTTCAATCTTGCTTTAGCTTCATTTTTCATAGCTTCAGATTCAGCTGCTTTTTCTTTTGCTTCCATTGCTCTAATCTTAGACTCATTTTGTTTTTCTTTCAATTGTTTTACTCTTGCTAATAAAGCTTGAATTTCATCCATGCTACCAGCCTTATCAACAGCTTCTGTTAAAGCACTAATAGACTCATCATCATAATCAAAGTGAATTTGATCAGTTGAATCATCCTCATTATCAACATCAACAACAGTTGGCTCTACTGTTTTTTCTACTTCTTCAGATGATATAACTGGTACTTCTTTTTCTAAAGGCTTATTATCGCGTACTTCACCAAATACTTGAGAAATATCAATCTTAGGTATCTTCGTTTTAATTTCTTCAATTTTTGAAACATTTGGTCTAGGCTCAATTGGTGTTTTTCTAAAATCTTCATCAATTTGCTCTCTTGTCAAACGATATGTACCATCAGCAAAACTATTATCTACCTTTTCCACATTTTCATCCAAATCAGCATATCTTTCAATTTTAGCACTTGCAGCACCATTACATGAAATATCAACACCGTTCATTGCTTCCGATACAGCTAATTTAACTTTATCTCTATCCATATCCATTTTTTCTTCAGCCTCCTCTCTTGACATTTGTATAGGTACACTTTCCACTTCATAAGCATCAGCTTGAGCATATTGTTCTTCTTGTCTTGAAAACTCATCATCAACTGCTTTCTTTACTTCATCTCTATCTGGAACTACAATTATATCATCTCTTATATTAGCACTTTCATTCATTATCTCTTGAACACTCTTAGCAGTATTTTGTGTCTCGTCTAAAATAATTCTATCAGCTTCATTCATAGCAGTATTAGCTATACTAGCTTCGTCTATACCAGCTGCTCTATAAGTAATTTCATTATTTCCTTTAGGAGTCAAATAAGTATTTTGGTAATCAAAAATAGCATTTTTCTCTTCTTCAAGTACAGCATAAACATTATGTGAATTAAAACGAGCATTACGCATCATATTATCTTTTAATTTAATAGCTCTATTATTAACAAACTCAGGAGAAACAGGAATGTCTAAAAGTATAGAAACTTTCTCTTCTAGTCTAGCAATAGCTGTTGCTTTTTTCATAACTTTTTTTTCAGCAACAGAAACTTGTCCTACATCACTCTTAACTTCTCTTGGTGTAAAAGCCAAGTTTTTAAACTCATCTTTTGCTTTTTCTAACTTATTTATTGCATTATCAATTTTAATACATTTCACAAATTGATCAAACGTCAATTTCATATCTCTCGTCTTAAACTTATACCATTCCATATAAATAGATAGAAAAGAATCTTCTTTTAATCTAATACTTCTTAAGTTTTTAGGGCTACTTAATAATCCATAATCTTGATTAATCAATTCAAATGAACTTTCATATGGCATACAAAAACCTCCTTAAAAAATTATTCTGCTTTTGATAATTCGCGTAATACGTCCTTAACTCGATTCCATTCTTCTTCGTCTTCAACGCCCATTAATTTAGGTTCACCTGAAGAACGATCTACATTTGAAACATATACAGTTACATTATCATTTTCATCTTTTTCATTTTTCGTATAAATAACATATTCTTTTTTATTATCTTTAAATTCAAACGCTAAAATCACTTCAACTTCTTCAATAGAACCATCATCCGCAACAATAGACATCATTTTCTTTTCTACTTCTTGATTTTCCATATCTAAAATCCTCCCTTTATTATTCATATAATATAATTTTAACATATTTTTTGAATAATTCAAGTATTACTTTCTTTTTAATTTTATTTTTTGCTTTTATTACTTTACTTTTTTAATTAAAAAAGTTTTTGCGCCATAACTACAATAATTTTTCTTATAATCATCTAGATATTTTATATCATTTATCTTACTTGCCTTCTTATTACTTGAATCATAATATCCTTTAAGACGCAATTTCTCATAAGCATAATCTCCAAAGATATAATCAAATGGTTCAAAATAATCTGTACATTTTTCTCTAAGTTCTTCAATATTAAGACAATTACTATCATTAGAAATAATTTCATATTCTTTTCCTAAAAGTTCTATATTTTTCATACTACACCTCTAGAATATTATATCATCTATTTTAAAGGAAGTGTTGCATTATTTGATAAATTGTCAATATCACCATAATAAATAGGAATATTTCCTTGTATTATTTCAACAGAAATAGGTACATCTACTTTAACTTTTTTCTCTTTTGATGAAATTGGCATTGTTGACTGACTAATAACTTCTGTTTCAATATATGCTTCAACGACTAAATTATTTATTCCATAATTATTAACTTTTGTTCGGAAATTACTTGTAATTTGTCCAATAAAGCTCATCTTTACTGGTATATTTGGACCTATATTTCCAAAAAGAGTTGAATTTCTAATTGAACCAAAAGGTATTTCATAAACTATACCATGTTTTATATTCTTAAAACTTCCCTTTTTTAAATTACTAGAAAGTACTAAATTATCGGTCTTTCCTTCTTCCAATTCAATCAATCTTTTTTGAATATTTTTATTAATTAGAACTAACAAATTATTAACTTCTTTTGTATTATAAGTAACATATTTTACATCATCATCTTTATTTTTAGTAATTTCTAAAATATTTTCAGTCTTAAAATTATCTTCTACTATATCTTTAACTGACTCATTAACAATTCCTCTTACTACTCTTTGAGCTTCCATATTTATATATTTATAAAGCATTGGTCCTAGCTTTGCATCTATTAACTCTAATAAAAAAAAAGATGCTACCACAACTAAAATAAGAAGCATAATAATTTTATTTTTAATTTTTATGTTGAACCTTTTTTTATTAATATTACATCCTCTCCTATTTTTTCTATATCTGTCCAATAAATTTTTACATCACTTTCTTTATTTAAAGCAAAAAAATTTTTATTTTGTTCAATAATAAGAGATTCAATATTGCCATTTTCTAAAACATTTACATCTATAATATTCCCCATATTTCTTCCATCGTTCATATCAACAATCTTTTTTGTTTGTAAATCAGACAGCCTCATATAACACCTCTTTATAGATTTTATGAAGAAATATCTTAATAAATGCCTATTTCAAAATCTTTTTTAATTGCTTAATTGCACCCTTTTCTAATCTTGATACTTGAGCTTGACTTATGTCTAATTCTTTAGCTATTTCTGTTTGGGTTTTTCCAATAACAAATCTTTCATCTAAAATAAATTTTTCTCTTTCATTTAAACTATCAATAGCTCCTTCTAAAGCTAATCTACTAGAAAAATCATTATTACTTAATTTTTTATCTTCTATTTGATCATATAAGTAAATAGTATCTCCACCATCATTATAAATAGCTTCGTACATACTAACTGGTTCTTTTAATGAATCAAGAGCATTTACTATTTCTAACGTATCAAGTTTTAATTTTTTAGATAGTTCATCTATTGTTGGTTCTCTTCCCAATTCATTAATAAATTCTTCTTTAGCTTTCAAAGTCTTATAAGCAATATCTTTAACAGATCTACTTACTCTAATTGTATTATTATCTCTAATATATCTTTTTATTTCTCCCAAAATCATGGGTACAGCATAAGTTGAGAATTTAACATTAAATGATAAGTCAAAATTATCAATAGCTTTCATTAAGCCTACACAGCCTATTTGAAATAAATCATCCATATTATCATATTTATTATTAAATCTTTTTAAAATAGATAAAACTAATTT
>CANQIM010000079.1 GCA_947624075.1 uncultured Bacilli bacterium
TAAATAAATCTTTCCCAATGTTCAATAATATTAGGACTGACAGTGTTAAATGTTAAATCAATTTTTTGAGCTAAAAATTCAGCTTTGCGCCAAACAGTTTTTTCAGTATTTAGGCAACTAGCTTTAGAATTACCCATCATGTATTCAAAAGTAGATGCTCTATCTTCTTCGGCTGATGATTGGGCATAATTATTAACAAATGGTGAATCGGCAGAAAAAGTTCGATTATAAGAAAGATTGCCATTGACATTACCGTATTTAAAATCTAAAGGATTTAAAGAACCCCAACTGTTAAAATTATCACCATTTTTCTTTATGTATTTTTCCATATAATGAAATACTTCGTGATTAAAACTTTCAGCGAAAGAATATTGTAGCGAAATAGAAATATCAGCACGGTTATTAAAGGCATTAGTTGCGCCAGTAACACCTGACGTTGAATAGTTATCAATCAAATATAAAGTTAGTGGAATACCACCGTTTTTTATCTCTTGGAAAAAACCAAATGGGTAAAGTTGCATTATAGAATTTAAGTCATTTAAAGCCTTTTGAATTGTGTACTCATCATATTCAACATTAGTGGTAAGACCACCAACACTATAACCCCTAGTTTCTTCACCATAAAGAATTGTAATTCCATAATTATTTTGTATTGTATTACGTAAATTATTATTAAGTTCTGTAATTGATGGCTGAGGTGTAGGATTTGTAGGAATCTGAGGAACTACTGGAGATGGATTGTAATTTTCGGTTTGATTTTCGGTAGTTGGTGTATTTTGACTAGGCGTAGGCATTACTTCATTAGGTGGTAAAGTTTCGGATGTTGTGCTATTTTCATCGTCGTTTAAATTATATTTATCGGTGGCTTGCTCTAAATCAGCATTTTCTTTTGATGTAATGTTTATTTCTTCTTGATTCGGATTAAGACTTTTACTTTTTTTAGGGTCAACGACAGCTTGATTTTCTTCAATAACATAGATAACTGTACCACAAACTAAAAGAATAAAAGATATGAAAATAAGAATTTTAGCAATTAAAACGCCATGATTTTTCAGCATATTTTCACTCCTTTATTCAATAATTAAGCTGCTTTTACATACACTTTATCATCATTCTTAGCTTTATTTAGAGTACTTATCTTTTCAAATAAAGCTTGTGAAGCTTCTACTTTACCTTCTTTATATAAATTATTAGCTTCTTCAAGTAACTTTTCAATATCTTCTCCACTTTCTTCAGAAGATTGTTCCTCGGTAGATGGTGTTTCAGAAGAAACATTTGAATTTTCTTGATTTTGTTGTTCATCTTTGGAAATTACTTCTTCTAAAGAAGAAGTGTCTTTATTTTCTTCTGAAGTAGAGCCGGTTTCTTCACTTGCTGTGATATCTTTTATATCAGCAAGATTATTATCAATATTTATTGTAGGAAGTTCTTCAGCAGCCTGTTCGGTATTTTCAGTTGTTTGTTCATCTGGTCCAAGTTCATTTTCAATAATTTCATTTTTCTTACTTGTCTTTGAAGCTTGTAAATTTTTAAATTGAGAAAGTGTCACAATGATTGCTCGTGGTGGATCATTATTTTCTTTATGTAATGATACTTTTGGGTAAATAGAAGTGTCTTTAGGTGGTTCTGTCACCGTTTCTTCTTTTGATTTTTCACTTTCATTTGGCTCTTCTAAAGATGCATCATTACCAAATACAATATCATCTTCAGCATTAGTATCATTTTCACTTATATCTTTGGAAACTGCTGGAGAAGATGGTGATGATTGATTATTTTCAATAGGTTCAATAGAAGAAGATGGACTTTCTTCTTTGATAGTTGCCTGTGAAGGAACAATTGCATCAGTTGTAGTGCTAGGCTCTTTTCCATCAAAAGAGGCATTTGAGGTCTTTACTTTTTCGGCTATTTTTTCTTCCTTTTCTTCTTGTTTTTTTTCTTCTATGATATTTTCTTTAGTAATAGGAGTATTAGTTGTAGTGATAGAATTAGAAGTTTCAATAGGAGTAGTTTTAGCTGTTTCATTTATTGTTTCTACTTCTTTAGAAGAAGTTTCGTTTAAAGATAATTTTTCTATTTCTTGAAGTAATTCAGTAGATTTCGTAAAAATATTGTTAATTATGTCGTTTTTATTGCTTTTTTTGGCTATTTCATCAGAGACAATATCAAAAAGTAAGGATTTGAGTTTTAAAATAGTCATAGAATTTTCTATCAGTATGTTTTTATCCATCTTTATCACCAACTTACTTATTTGCTATTTCTTTTAATAATTCTTGAACATCTAACCATTCGGAGTCATCTAGTATTTCTTCGATTTTTACTGTATTATCTTTAGCTACTACTTTAGAAACATAGATAACTTGGTCACCATTTTCTTCTACTTCATTATTGGTATATACAATGTAGACATTTTCTTTATCTTTAGAAACTAAATATGTAACTAATTCTGTTTCGAAACTTTCACCATTTTCATTTTCAATAATAATTGTTTCTTTTTCTTCCATGACTAAAACAACTCCTCTATTCTTTCTTTATTATACAATTTTTTTGAGGAGAAGTAAACTATTTTAAATTTAAAGAAACAAGGAGCTTTTTGAAGACATTTATAAATTGTTCTATTTCATTTTTGGTTGTAAGATGCGAAATACTTATTCTTAAACTACTACTAGCTCGACTTTTATCTTGAAAAACTTCAAATAGAGCTTCGGAATAGTCACCTTTAGAACAAGCCGTTTTAGTAGAAATGTAAATATCTTCATTTTCTAGAGCATGAAGCATTGTTTCAGCTTTTATATTTTTTAAGGAAATATTTACAATATGTGGAATACAGAATTCATTACTATTTATGGAAAGATCCAATTTAGAAAGTTCTTCTTTTAAATAATTAGAAAGTTTTAGGACATGTTGCTTTTTTTCATCTAAATTTTCGGTTGCTAAACGGAGAGCTTTCGACAAAGACACTATCAATGGTGTTGCTGGAGTACCACTTCGAAAGTCTGTGGTTGATTTTCCACCATGTATTAGTGGTTCTAAAGATATATTTTCTTTCTTTATAAGACAGCCAATACCTTTCATACCATAAAATTTCTGAGCCGAAAAACTAGCTAAATCGACATTAGATAGGTCAATATTTTCTTTACCAATACTTTGCGTTATGTCAGAGTGAAAAATGACTTTTGGGTATTTCTTAAGAATTTTGCCTATTTCTTCGATAGGTTGTCTAAGTCCTAGTTCACTATTGACAGAAGCAATACTTACTAAGAGTGTATCATCACTTAATTTGGCTTTTAAATCTTCTAAATTTACAATACCTTTACTGTCCAATTTTACATAATCAACTGTAAAGCCGTTTTCTTCTAAGAATGGTATTTGACTCAAAATAGAAGAATGTTCTAAATGCGTTGTTATGATATGTTTAGCCCTATTTTTGTATTTGAAGCAAACCCCTTTTAAAGCTAGGTTATTAGATTCACTAGCTCCACTTGTGTAAATTATCTCCGTTGGTTTTACTTTAAGAATACTAGCAATCTGATTAGTACTTGCAGTTATTAAACTTTTAGCTGATGTTCCCAATTTATGTAGAGAATTAGGATTAGCCATATAGTCAGTTGTCACTTTTACATAGGTATCTAGTACTTCTTTAGCAACAGGTGTTGTAGCACTATAATCTAGATAAATCATTTAATCACTTTCTTTCATAAATAATAAATTGATTGTTAATTGATAAATTGCAGTTTTTTTTGTAGAAAAAAATATCAAAGTATTTTGATAAGTTTATTTTTTATTTTTTTCTATTTTGTACAGATCATTATTTAATTTGGCAACAGCTAATTCTATTGTCATAAGTTTTTCACTATCATCCAAATTTTTGTTATCTTCTAAAGATTTAGCAATTTGATAGGCTGTATTTATAATATTATCTTTATTTTTTAAAAGATTTATTTTGTCTAACATATAATCCATTTTAGTCACCACTTTTAGTTTGTATATTTTTTTAGCATGTCATTTAACAAATCCATTTTTTTGTCCATATCTAACATTTCTTCAGCTCGAAGCAACATTTCTTGCTCTAGCTCAGTTGGAATATCACTAGGTAATTTATAGCGTAGTTTATGATCAATACTAGCCCAACAGTCCATAGCAACAGTACGAATTTGAATTTCAGCTTCGACATATTCGGTTTTATCAAATAAATGAATAGGTACTAAAATATTGATATGATAGCTAGTGTAACCAGAATTTTTAGGGTTTTTGATATAGTCACTTTCATTTTTAACTATAAATTGTTTGGATGATTTTATAATGTCAACAATTTTATAGACATCGGAAATAAAAGAACAAACAATTCTAACTCCAACCATATCGTTAACATAACGTACTAAGTTTCCAACTGTTAATTCAAGATTTTTTTTCGATAATTTTTTAGTGGCACTTTCCATTGTCTTTATACGATATTTAGTATGCTCAACAGGATTGTAACCATTATTGAACTCATATTCATCAATTAAAATTGAAAGTTCAGTTTCTAAGACTTTCTTAGCAAATGAATATTTCAAAAGAACATCTTTTAAATCAATATCATTATTAAAAGGCATTTAATTTTCCCCTTTCTATTTATTAGTGTTTTGATAATAATCTCTTTCTTGAATACTTTGAGCAATTTGATCTAAATCATCGGGATAATCTTCATCTAAAAGAGTAGATTCTATTCTATTAATCAATTCCTTTAAAGTCAAAACACTTTTATAATTAATGCTGTATTTGTCTAATATTTCTATTTCTTTTCTAGTAAGCATTATTTTTCCAACATCTACTAGCATATTAGAAAGCATTTCTTTCTTTAATGAATTTACTAAATCTTCTGTCATAAATATTCTCCACTATAAAGACTATGCTTATTTACAAACATAGCCATTCTTTTTAAGACGAGTCATGAACTCACCTTCTGTATATTTGTCTTTTATTTTAAGAGTAATTACATTACTGCTCTTAGTATTAGAATCAATTTTTATTTGCAAAGCTGGATTTTCGTAAAAGTCTAAGTTATTTAATAAAATTGTTTCATCATCTGATACATTGACTTTTATGATTATGTTATTTTCAGAGACAGTTATGGATTTTTTATTATTAAGGTACTTATAAGCCTTTTGAAGACGTTCTTTTATTTTGTCAATTGTCTCATTATTTTGATACTTTTCTGGTAATGCTATAGTTTTGATGAGCTCCATTTTGGCAATTTTATCTCGAGAAAATGTTACTGTTAAATTTTCATCTATAACAATTTTGGAGTCAGTAGTTATAGTCTTTTCACACTCAACAATAGGTTGTTTTATATTAATGAATAGATAAACTATGATAACTAGTATCATTAATGTTAAAATAATTGGCAAGATTCTATTTTTAGACTTCATAAAGTCACCTCTTCACTACTTTATTATAAATGATAATAGATTTATTAGTCAAATTTTGCATTTTGAAAATTAATTATTTTGATGTAGTTTAGCAAACTC
>CANQIM010000080.1 GCA_947624075.1 uncultured Bacilli bacterium
ATTGTTCCAATTACATGGGTAAAATCATCAAGTTCTTATACAGTAACTAATGATTCAATTAGACATAATTATGTTGCAAAAATACAAAATGATTATTATGGAAGTGCTGGAAGTACAATTGGACCAAAGCCTTCTATGTTAAATACTGGTACTTATTATAGTTACGATGGACATTATTTCTATACTAATTTAACTTCACTTATAAAAGATTATAAAAATGGTAATTATAATAATTCTGTAAATAAAAATGATGTTTATTATAATTATTACATGTATTTATCAAATCATACTAAAACAAAATATTCTAGTACTAATATAGATGAGTATATAAGAAATAATATGGGTATAAAACAAGATGTTTATGGTAATGATGATAATGGTAGTTCATCAAGACTATATGGTAAAGGAACATTTTTCTATTATGCTCAAGAAAAATATGGTGTTAATGCTATACTTGCATTAAGTTTAAGTCGTAATGAGACAGGTAATGGACGTAGTTCTTTATCAATAACTAAAAATAATGGTTTTGGCTTAAATGCAGTTGATTCAAACCCTTATCAAGCAGCTAATTGGTATGCTAGTTTTGCGAGTAGTGTTTTAGGATATGCTTCTAAATGGATTACTTATGGCTATGCTCATCCAAGAGATTGGCGTTATTTTGGACCACAATTTGGTGATAAATGGATAGGTATGAATGTAAAATATGCTTCTGATACTTATTGGAGTGAAAAGATGGCTGCTAATTATTATTCCTTAGATAAAGCCTTTGGTCTTCAAGATTATAACTCATATCAATTAGGTGTTGTAACGGGTCCAACTAAAGCTTATAAGGAAGCTAACACTTCATCAAAATTAATTTATGAATATCCTGAAGCTGAAGATGGGTTAGTTATAGTAGGAGAAGTTAAAGGACAAAATGTTAATGGTAATACAACTTGGTATAAAGTAATAAGTGATTTAAATATAGATTCTAATTATAATGAAATAACATCAGGTGATTATAACTGGAATGGTTATGTTTATGTACCAGCTTCTTATGTTAAAAAGATTAATAAAGCTAAAAATGGTTATTTAGATGTAGACGATATAACAGAATATAAGAATAAGGATTATACTTATGATTTGTTAGTTGAAAATACAGAGTTAAGACCTAAAGTAGCTATTTCTACTAAGGCAACTCCTTATTACTATGATTCAACACTTGACTCTAAAACAGGTGCTACTTTACAAAAAGATAGATATGTAATGGTTTATACTATTGCTTATGATGGTAATAATCCTGTTGCTTACTTGGTAACTTCAGATTATAAATTTGATCAAAAAGAATGGGTAAGTGCAGATTCACTTCGTTTAATAACTTCTAATTATGCTAAATATATGGTTAATGTTTCAGGTAATCAATATACTTGGGTTACTAGTACTACAATAGATCAAGAGCAATATGTAATAGGAGGACAATATTCATATTCTTATACTCCTATATTAGAAGAAAAATATGTTGGTAAAGATTTATGGTATAAAGTACCAGTAAATTTAACAGGAAATAGTAATATTTATGGTTGGACTCTTGGTAATTATCCAACTGTTAGTGTAGAAAAATTTACAGCCAAAGCAAATAATAATAAGCCAGTAATTAATGCTTCAGATAAAACTTTGACTGAAGGACAAAGCTTTAATGCTTTAGATGGAGTTACAGCTAGTGATGCCGAAGATGGTGATTTAACTAAAAAAATAAAGGTAAAGGAAAATACTTATAAAAATCAAGCCGGTACTTATAAAGTAGTATATGAAGTTACAGATAGTACTAATTTAACAACTACTAAAGAAATAAAGGTAACTGTTCTTAAAAATGAAAAACCAGTAATTAATGCTTCAGATACAGAAATTACAATTAATCATGAAGTAAAAATAGCTGTTAGCGCTACAGATAAGGAAGATGGAGATTTAACTAAAAAGATAAAGATAGTTGAAAATACTGTAAATAATAAAGCTTTAGGAACTTATAAGATTGTTTATGAAGTAACTGATAGCTATAACCAAACAACAAGAAAAGAAATAAAAGTAACTGTTGTAAAAGATGAAGCACCAGTAATTAATGCACCAGATCAAATACTTTTCTTAAATGAAGAATATGATGAATTAGCTGGTGTTAGTGCAATAGATAAGGAAGATGGAGACATTACTAAAAAGATAAAAGTAGTTAAAAATACTGTTGATGTTACTAAAGAAGGAACGTATGAAGTAACTTATCAAGTAGTAGATTCTGCTAATAACGAGACTAAAAAGACGATTAAAGTAAAGGTAATGGATCTTGATATTGATGTAGATAATTTAGAAGAAAAAGATGCTATTTTCTACTTTGATTCATTAAAAGTACAAAATAACAAATTAGTAATAAAAGGCTACAATGCTATTAAAGGAATCAACAATGATTTATCTACAAATATAAATTACTTCTTGGTTTTCCAATCATTAAATGATGAAGATGATGTTTATATGCAAACTTTGAGTAGAATAACTGATAAAAGTGAAATGAATAGACCAGTTTACCAAACAGATAATAAAGATTATACTTATTCGTGGTTTAAAGGACCAGTTGATATAGATCAGTTGCCAGATGGAGATTACCGCTTATATGTAATGTCTATGAGTGCAAAGTACTATTCATTATCTGTTATAAATAATACGGTTTTGAAAGAGCAAGTTGCAACTTTCTCAAATGAGAAAACTTTGACAACAAGAAATAATTATTTAGATGATGATACAGCATTGGAATTTGTAATTAGAACTAATAAAATAGGTAATAAAAATTCGACAAGTATTTATAATCAATATAATCAATATCGTACTTTAGAATTTAATAATAATAATAAGTTACATATAAAAGGAACATCTTATTCATATGGTATGGATTTAGCTGCTAGTGCTTCTGTAACTAGAAAGATAATTTTTGAAAATGTTGATACTTATAAACAATATAAATATGATTTAGGTAGTATAACTAATGGTCTTTATAAAGTTGGAGCTACTTTGAATGATAATAAAGATAAGACAAGAGCTTGGTTTGATGCTGATATAGATATATCTAATATACCAAAAGGAACTTATGCTATTTATATTTCAAATGATGCTAATATAAGCGATTTTGGAGAATTAAATGAGCTTTTACAAAGAGATATAAGTTCAGTTAATGCAACTATTAATAATAAGAAGTATTCATTCAAAATAAAAAATGATAAAAGATATCGTATTGAATTAGAAGTAAAATAAAAAGAACTTTAAATGAAGAATGCTTTAGAAGAAAATGGTACTTCAAATGAAGTTCTTTTTCTGTGTTTTTTTTATAATAAAAGGAAGCATTTAAGCTTCCTAGTTTTGAACAATTTTTAATGTAACTGTTTCACAGTTATTAAATGTCTTTCCATCGATGGCACTACTATTTTGTAGCATACCATCTCTTAAACCACTGTTATTAACATAGCTACAGGCAAAGTTAACATCTTTATATGCTGCCTTTATTTTAGAACATGTACCTTTTGGATTACTAAAATCAAATAATTCATCATAGATATAAACGGTTGTTTCTTTGTTTGCTACACAAGAAGGTTTATTATCATTGTTATTGTTGTTATTATTGTTATTACTGCTGCTACTACTGCTAGAATTATTACTAGAAGAGTTATTTTCAGAAGCAGGCTTTTTACCTTTACTTAAAGTTATGGTAATTGTTGTTTTACTTGAAACTTTACTACCTGAACTAATTGATTGTTTTATTACAAGACCTTCGGCAACTTTATCACTATAACTATAGACAAAACTGTAATTTAGTCCTAATTTATCAAGTTTACTTTCAGCTTGACTTTTTGATAGACCATCAAGATTAGGAACTTCAACTTCTTCACCATCGGAAATAGTTACAATTATGGCATCATCATTTTTAATTACATCACCAGTTTTGTAAGAATAACTAATTACTTCACCGATTTTTACAGTACTACTAAATTCATGTTTTTCTTCGTATTTAATTTCATATTTATCAGCCCAAGCTCTAAACTCTTCGTATGAAGCAAACTTTGGCATTTTCAAACTTCCTTTAGAAATAACTACCTTGATTAATTCACCTTGTTCAACTTTATCACCTTTTTTATAGTTAGCACTTATAACATTGTTAGCTTTTATTTTTTCATCATACTTATCAGTAAACTCTAATTTTAATCTATTTTTAATGACCCAAGTAGTTATTTCGCTCATAGACATAGAAGTTAAGTCTGGTACTTTTATTTCTTTACCTTTACTAAAAGTAACTTTTACTGTTTCATCATCAACTTTTACACTTGTTCCTGGTTTTTTATCTTGACTCATAGCTAAATTACGTTTTATTTTATCAGAAAAATCTCTTGTAAACTCATATTTTAAATGATGTTGTTTCATATAAAACATTACTTCAAACTCTGTCTTTTTAGTAAAATCTATTATCTTAACTTCATCATAACCTAATTCTTCACCGTAGGAGAAAGTTATTTTTAATTCTTCATTTCTTTTTAAATTACCAGCTTTACTTTGTTCAATTACTGTATCAGTTGCTTTATCAGATTGAACAAATTCGATAATAACGTTTGATAAATAATTTTCTTCAACAAAATTAATTACTCTTTCATCATTCCATGAGACCATATCAGGAACTATTATTTCCTTATTAGGATTTGGTCCTTCACTTATAACTATAGTTAATTCTTTAATGTCATCAAGCTTTGTTCCAGCTTTTATGCTTTGATTAATTATGTCATATTCTTCGATCATATCACTATATTCATATTCTTGATTAAGAGTTATATTATTTTTTTCAGCCCATTTAACAACTTCGGTTAGGCTTTTACCTGTGAAATCTTTTATACCACTATTAATTATAGTAACATTTTCACCATTATTAGCTAAATTATTGTAAATACCTATTGAGAAGTAAGTTCCTAGTAGTAGGGCTGCTAAAAAGACAATGCCTTTATTTCTACTTTTAAGTCCAATTGGTACAAAGAATATTGTGAATAAAATTAGGAGTAGGGAACTTACTATATTTAGAATATTTAAATTATTTTTGTTTAAATATAAGTTAAGTAAAAAGAATCCTAATCCTATTAGTAAAATGAAACATAAAAAGAAATTTACAAAGATACGACTTGTTTTTTTATTTTCCATAAAATTATCCCTTTGAATATTATTAAAAACTTCTTCTTCATTAATAACTTTATTCTTTTTAGAAGACTTTTTTTCCACAAATTCTGTTGATAATTCATTTTCTTTTGAACTAACTTGTTCTTTTTCCACAATTTTAGTGGATGTTTCTTTTGTAGGAGTATCCTCTGTTTTTGCTTTTTTCTTTTTACCACTATTTTTTTTAGTACGATATTCAGTTTGTCTAACTAACTCGGTTTCTTCTTTTTTCTTTCTTGCCAAGCTAACACCTCCATTATTATTTAATTATATAATAAAT
>CANQIM010000081.1 GCA_947624075.1 uncultured Bacilli bacterium
TATTTTTATGCTTCATGGTACTCATCAAAAGCAACTGATGTTGATGTTTCAGCTATGATAAGTGGTTATGAGACTATCAAAAGAAAAATAGAAGATATTGAAACAAAAGGCTTTGAAGCCACTAATAAAGAAAATGGTCAAGCTGAAAGTTTGAAGGTCGCTCTAGAAGCAACAGCTCGTAAAATTAAGTTTTTAAATATTGATCTTTATAAGAGTGATGCTACTGTTTGGATTGTTAAGAGTGATACAGAAATTTACCCACCTTTTAATGCTATTGATGGTCTAGGTGATACTGTTGCCAATAACATTGTAAGGGAAAGAGAAAAGCAAGCCTTTATTAGTATTGAAGATGTTCAAAATCGTGGAAAACTTTCCCAAACCTTGATTACTAGAATGCGTGATATGGGTATTTTAAAAGATTTACCAGAGTCTAATCAATTATCTTTATTTTAAGGAGAATTTATGGAATATATAAGAAATGATAATGTAAAACTTGAATTCACTACTATTTTAGAAAATGCAAAAAAAGCTACTTCTTTTAAGCATTTTAAGGGTAATATTTATAAAATTGTTTGTCTTGCCAAAGATTCAGAAGATTTAAGTGATTATGTAATTTATCAAGGTCAATATGAAAATAAGCCTCTATGGACAAGAAAGGCAACCGACTTTTTTTCAGAAGTTGATAGAAAAAAGTACCCAGAAGTAACAGCTAAATATCGTTTTGAAAAAATAGATTAGGAGGACTTATGCTTTTAACTACTTTGGTAAATAAAGATAATAAAATAAAGGAAAGCTATTTTTCTAAAATAAATCTTATAAAGGCCAAAGATATTTCTAATAAAGAAGTTTTAGTAGAAGAAAAAACTTATGAAGCTTTTTTAAAACTTCAAGCTTTTTTACAAAGTAAAAATATTATTATTGGCCTTTCATCAGCTTATCGCTCTTTAGATGAACAAGAAAATCTTTATCAGGATTTTGTAAATAAGTATGGTAAAGATTATGTTCTAAAAACGGTTGCACCTCAAGGTTATAGTGAACATCATACAGGTCTTGCTATTGATTTTGATTGTTTATTAGATGATCACTTTCCTATAGATAATAATGAGGCTTTAAAAAATATTTCCTTATATGAAGAAGTTCATAAATATTTAGCCGACTTTGGTTTTATTTTAAGATACCCTAAAGGGAAGGAAGAAATTACTAAGTATTCATATGAACCATGGCATATTCGCTATGTAGGTGAATTTATTGCGAAAATAATTACTAAAAATGGTTGGACTTTAGAAGAGTATTTAACCAATTTTTCAGGGATTATTGTAGTTAATAAAGAAAAAGGTATGACTTCTTTTGACGTAGTTCATGAGATAAGCCATTTATTTGGTTTAAAAAGAGTAGGGCATACTGGAACTCTTGATCCTTTAGCTGAAGGTGTGTTAATTGTTGCGATAGGAAAAGCTACTAAAGTAGTTGAACTTTTAACTTCTTATGAAAAGGAATATATTGCTAGTGTAAAGCTTGGTTTACAAACAGACACTTTAGATATAACTGGCAAAGTAATTGCGACAGCGCAAATAGAAAATAATCTAAATATTGAAGAAGCTTTAAATCATTTTAAAACAACTTATCTTCAAGAAGTACCAATATATTCAGCTGTTAAAGTAAATGGTAAAAAGCTTTATCAATATGCTCGTGAAAATAAAAGTATTGTTCTACCAAAAAAAGAAGTAACTATAAAGAAAATTACTCTTTTAAGTAAAAAGAAAGATACTTTTACATTTAAAGCTTTAGTATCTAAAGGGTGCTACATAAGAAGTCTTATAAATGATATTTGCTCTTATTTAAATACTCTTGGTACTATGACATCTTTAATTAGAACAAAGCAGGGTAGTATTACTTTAGAAGATGCTTTTACCCTTGATGACATAAAGATGAATAATTACAAGTTATTAGATGTAAAAGATATTTTAAATTATCCTACTATTACAGTAAATAAAGATTTAGCTTTTAAAATAAAAAATGGGCAGGTATTAGATAATCTTTGGAATGTTACAAGTAAAGTGATTTTTGAAGATGAAGAAGGCAATTTACTAGGCATTTACGAAGTTAATGATAAAAAATTAAAGGTATGGAAAAATTTTTAAACTCGTGGCAATAAACCATGAGTTTTTTCAATCTTAATCTTTTAATATCCGATAGGTACAACATATACACCATCTTCTCTTTGATAAGCATACTTGAATAAAAGAATGCTTTTCGGTTAATTATAGAAAATTTTTTCGTTTATTTGTAGAATTTTTATTCGGTTATTTGTAAAAAAATGGTCAATCTTTACAAATTAAAAAAAATTAAAAAAATAAAATGAAACCTTATACTTTTATCTAATAATAAAGTAGGAGGTGATTTTTATAACATTTAAATATCGTTATCGAAAGCAAATTATTATAGGTATTCTATTTTCCTTGCTCGCATTATCTTGCTTTTTTGGCTATAAGAAGTTTTTCAGCAAGAAAAAGGAAAACAATGAAGAGAAGGTAGTTGCTAAATTCATAAAGAAGGATGAAGAAGAAACTAAGACTAAAAAGATATCGACTAAAGAGGAAAAAATTATTTACAAAGTTGATATCAAAGGTGAAGTACATAATCCTGGTATTTATTCCCTAGAAGCTAATTCTAGAGTAATAGATGTTATCGAATTAGCTGGAGGTCTAACAGAAAATGCTAATACTACTGTAATTAATTTAAGTAAAAAAATTATCGATGAAATGGTTATAATTGTTTACAGTAATGATCAAGTAAAAGATTTTGAAAGAACAGAAGAAATCCAAAAGCAAGTCCAAGAAAAGTGTATTGGGGAAACTATTCATAATGATGCTTGTATTACAGATAATCTAGAACAAGATGCACCTAAACTTATTTCTATTAATACAGCTACTAAAGAAGAATTAATGCAACTAACAGGAATAGGTGAAGCCAAGGCTTTAGATATAATTAAATATCGTGAAGAAAATGGTCCATTCCAAAGTATTGAAGATATTAAAAATGTTTCAGGAATAGGAGATAGTCTATTTGCTAAAATTAAGGAAAATATTACTGTCTAACTATTTTTATTTAATTTTAATTATTCTGAGCTTTTTAATTTTCTCTTTTAGATTAGCTTTACCTAGAAAAAGCATTTTGAATAGCAAAGACAACTATTTTTATGGTACTGTAACAAAGTATAATCTAACTTCATCTAAACTAACTATTTATCTAAAAAATAAGGAAACTGTTATTGGAACATATTATTTCCAAAGTACTGCAGAAATTACTACTTTTAAAAAGAAAGTCCACTTAGGTGACAAGTTGCTAGTAAAAGCCCAATTTTCTAAACCAATTATTACTAGAACTGAAAATACTTTTAATTATCAAAAATATCTAGCTAATAAAAACATTTTTAATTTACTACAAATAGAAAAGTATCAAGTTATATCTAAAAATAAAAACCCATATTATACTTTGAAAAACTTTTTTCATAAAAAAATATCTACTAATCCTTACTTAAATACCTTTATATTGGGCGATAAAAGTTATCTTTCAAAAGAAGTAGTTTCTGCTTATCAAGAAATAGGTATTTCCCATTTATTTGCTATAAGTGGAATGCATATAAGTATTTTATCTAGTCTTTTATTAAAACTTTTAAATAGGAAAAAAGTTAAAGAAAGAAATTATTTAATAGTAAGTCTTTTTCTTCTTTTATATCTTTTAGTCATTGACATATCACCATCAGCTATAAGAGGAGTTTTATTTTTTATTTTGTTTTCTCTTAATAAAGTATTTTACTTTTATGTATCTCCTTTAAAGATTTATCTTTTAACATTAATAATTGTACTTTTACTAAATCCTTTTTATGTCTTTGATATTGGCTTTCTTTATTCTTTTTCAATTTCTTTTTCTTTAATATTTTTGAGTAATGAATTAAAGAGTAATAATTATTTTATAAGTCTTTTTAAAGTATCACTAGTCTCATTTTTAGTGAGTATACCGATAAGCTTATATAACTTTTACCAGTTAAATCTTTTAAGTATCATTTATAATCTTTTCTATGTTCCTTTTATTTCTCTTTTACTTTTCCCTTTATTATTACTTAATTTTCTTTTTCCTTTTCTTCAAGGAATATCTGACTTTTTTATAGACATTCTAGAAAAAAGTGCTATCTACTTGAGCAAAATAAGTTTTTCTAAATTAGTCTTTTTCAAAGCTAATATCTGTCTATATGTTTTTTACTTTCTAATAATTGTCCTTTTTCTTTTAGAATATAAAAAGCTTCATAAAAAAAGATTTTTATATATTCTATTAGTCATTTTAATGCTTCATTTTTCTTATGTTGATAGAAGTACTTTCATCAAAATGCTTGATATTGGACAGGGTGATTCTCTTCTAATTGCTTCAAAAGGGAAAGCTATTTTAGTTGATACAGGAGGAATTCAAAATAAAGATCCGTTTTTAATCTCTTCAACAACACTACCTGTTTTAAAAAGCTTAGGTTTCAAAAGATTAGAAAAGCTAATAATTACACATGGTGATTTTGACCATATTGGTGAAGCTAAATATTTATTAGATAATTTTATGGTAAAAGAAGTTTTAATTAACAATAATTCTATTAATTATTACGAAAGAGAGCTTTTAAGTTATCATGCTAAAAAAGCTAAACAAGGATTAGTTTTTTCTTGTGGTGACATTACTTTAGTTCAGCTTAATAAAAATTTAAATGATGAAAATGATAGTTCTAGTGTTTATTTAGGATTATATAAAAATAAAAGTTTTTTACTTATGGGGGATGCATCAGCAAAGACAGAAAATTATCTCTTGAAAAATTATAATCTTCAAGATGTAACTATTTTAAAAGTAGGACATCATGGCTCTAAAACAAGTTCTACTCCTAAATTTATTGAAAAAATTAATCCTCAAATAAGTTTGATTTCAGCAGGAATAGATAATAAATTTAATCACCCACATAAAGAAGTTTTAACTAGGTTACAAAAAACATCCCAAGTATATATAACAAAAGATTTAGGAACAATTACAATTGATTTAGATAGCTTAAAAATAGATACTTATTGTGTCTCTTCATAAAAGCATGACTAAATTTAAGTTTTTAAATTTTTGGTATATTAAGGCGAAAAATAATATTGATATTGAATTTTTATTTCTAATTAATTTTATAATTATGAAGTTATTGACTTTTATTGAATATAAAATACTTATAAGTAGCTAGTACCTAGAAAGCTTAGAAACATTAAGTGAAAATTGTGGAAAAAAGCCACAGTTTTTTTATTTATAAGGAATTTTCTCTTTATAAAGAATAATTTGTTCGATTGACAAGTACAAATGTTTGTATTATATTGTAATTGTTAGGGGGAATATAAATGTTAATTAATAAGGCTTATAAATTTAGACTTTATCCAAC
>CANQIM010000082.1 GCA_947624075.1 uncultured Bacilli bacterium
TGATGATGTAACTTTAAATCCTTTCGATATATTTGGTGATAAAAATGAAAGATAAAATTATATATTACCATGCAATAAAAGGATTTATTACTTTTAATGACTTGATAACGGATCTTAAAATTATCTTAGAAAATTATAAATCTTTAGAAGAAATACTTATTGATATATTGAAAAATTTTCAATTTGATGATGAAATGATTGCTTCTTTATTTACTTGTGATATTAAAAGTAGTTTAGAAAATATAATTTATGTTTTACAAGATAGATTATAATGCAAAGAAGAAGTATTAACTACTCCTTCTTTGTTGGCAAACAAGCCATTTTTTCCAAAAAACAAATAATGTACGGGAACTTAGTCGTGAAAAAGGTTAGTTTCGTACACTTTTTCGCGTGCAATAATTTCCAATACAAATGATATTCTAACACTTTTTATTTATTTTTTCTATTTTTTTTGCATTTTTATGGGAACTTTTTTATTTACATATTTTTGATTCTATTAAACGGAAACTTGCATTTTATTTCTTCCCCATTTTTTTATTTTGTCAATTTACATTAATTATAAACATCAACTAACCCATTATTTGTCCACCATTAACATGCATTACTTGTCCAGTCATATAACTTGAATCATCGGATGCTAAAAAGACAAAGGTTGGTGCTAATTCATAAGGCATGGCTCCTCTTGCCATTGCTGCATCAGCTCCCAAAGATGGAATTTTTTCTTTTACCCAGCAAGCTGGTTGTAGCGGCGTCCAAAAAAATCCAGGGGCAATAGCATTTACTCTTATATTTTTTAACGCCAAATTTCTTGCTAACGACCTAGTAAAACCTACTATTGCTCCTTTTGATGTGACATAATCAATCAATTGTGGTTCACCATAAAAAGCTGTTACTGATGTCAAATTTATTATTGAAGAACCCGATTTTAAATAAGGTAAAACTTCCTTCGTCAAGTAAAACATCCCATAAACATTGACTTTCATTGTTCTATCAAATTGTTGATCACTAATACCACCAAGTTCATCTTGTTGATATTGTACACCAGCATTATTAACTAATACATCAATTTTCCCAAATCTTTCCAAGGTTTTTCTTACTATTTCACGACAAAAGTTTTTATCAGTAATATCTCCAGCCATTAGCAAGCATTCTCCGCCTAAACTTTCAATATAATTTTTAGTATCATTGGCATCTTTATGTTCATCATAATAAGGAATTACTACTTTTGCTTTTTCTTTCGCAAAGGCAATTGCTGCTGCTCTACCTAAACCACTATCGCCTCCAGTAATAATTATTACTTTATCTTTTAACTTACCACTGCCTTTATAATTAGGATTATCAAAGATAGGTCTTGGTTTCATCAAATATTCCATGCCTGGTTGTTTTGCTTGTGATTGTTCAGGTGCCAAAATATTGTATTTGGTACTTTTTATTCCATATTTTCCATAATAATTATAACCTTGATTTCCATAGACATAATCAAAATTCATTATATCTCCTCCACTGATAATATATGCCCATGAAAAATTTTTGCTCTTTGTTAATTAAAAAATATTTCTAACCAATTTAACATATTCATTTATTACATTACTTGTCTTACTAGAATAAATTGTATCTTTAGCTAAAGTAATATCATCTGTAATTATATTATCTACATTTAAATCAATCATATTATTAATACTTTCTTTACTATTAACAGTCCAAGCATATAATTCTTTTCCTTCATTATGAACTTTCTTAACTAGTTTTCTAGTTACACTCATTGCTTCAATACTAAAATTATCTGCATCTTTTAAAGAAGTTATATCTCCATAAGCAAGACTCATAACATAAACCGTTTTTATATTCTTATCATACTTTTTAACTTTCTTTAACACATCATAAACTTGTGAAGTGATAACACAACTATCTTCAAAATTTTCTTCATTAATTATATCTACCACTTCTTTTTCTAAAGCTTTTTCATGTCCCGTAGGTTTAATTTCAATATTAAGTCTTATACTATTTTCTTTAGCAAACTCCACTACATCTTTTAGTAAAGGAATTTTTTCTTTCTTATATTTTTTATCAAAAAAACTTCCAGCATCTAATTTTTCTACATCTTCATAAGTAAGTTCCCAGGTATTTTTATCTACTCCTGTTGTTCTTTTAAAGTTTGTATCATGAATAACAATTACTTCTTTATCTTTTGTTTCTTGAACATCTAATTCAATCCAATCTGCTCCTAATTTTTTAGCTCCTACAAAAGCACTCATTGTATTTTCTGGATAAAATACTGATGCTCCTCTATGAGCAGTTACTTCTAGTCTTCTCGTATATTCGATATTTAGATTATAATCGCCTTTATATAATCCATAAGTAAATAAAAATCCCAGTATTAAAGCCATACCACTGAACATCCAAGTAATTCTTTTCAACCATTTATTTGTCTTTGTATTTTTATTTTCATCAATAATTATATGTTTTATCTTTTCTTTTTTCTCATCTTTATGTAAATAGTATAGTACACTTATAGTTGCATAACTAATCGGTGTCGTCAAAAGTACAAAGACAATAAAAGTAAAAGCAATAAATAACCAAATAATTGTCGCTGATAAACTTTTTATAATCAATATTTTTTCAAATACTTTACTTACAAGCATTATTAATAAAATTCCCGCAATTAATAATAAAAAGTACAAAATAAATATTACTAACTGTACAACTATTAAAGTAACTAAATCTTTTAAATGACTTTTTTTACTCAACTTGATACTATCTTTTCTAGCTTCTAAAAAGTTTTTACCTTCTACTACATGATAATGAAATATATATAACAAGCGAAGTAATAATATTAAAAGCAAAACATATAAAGAAACAATCAAAGACAAAAGAAACCTATTTTTTATAATATATTCCATTATAAATTCTGGTATTTTTATTGTCGCAATTAAACTAGAGGAAACACCAATATTTAAAAAAGGAATTAAAAATAATACTAAAAAAACAACCATAATATTTTTTATCTTAAAAAAACCCTGGCATTTTTTTAAAGCAATACTACAAGCATCACTCATTTTTATTTTTTTCTTTTGATAAGATGCATCAAGTATTACAATAATTGCTGCTATATCAAATAATGTATAAACAGCCATAAGAAGAAACAAAATTATCAGTAATACTATAACTATAGGATTTAATAGAAATGATAAAAAATTTTCTAAAGTCAAATAACTATAGCCTGTTATTTTTGTTATTAGATTAAATAAATTCAAAAAAAGGGGCATAAATATTAGTAAGGTTAAAATCTTATATAAAGCTTCAAATCCTACTAGGGTTTTTAAATTATAATTTAGTAAGCTAATTACCTTTTTTACTTTTTTCATCTTTTCCACATCCCAATTATTTATATTTCTTTGTTAAGAAGTATAACATATTTTTAAGCATATTAAAACTCGTTCTAAATTATAAACGAGCTTTATTTATTATTTTTTTACTTTTACAAGTTTATATATGTCTTCATGAATATCTTCTACTTTACGCATTTCTTGGCCATCATTACATTTAACTTTATTCCAAGATAAATAATCAGCTATAAACATACTTCCTTCATAAACCTTTTTCATAAAGTCCAAATTTCTCTCATGTATATCATTTTCTACGCCATCATTTTGTTTCCTAGCTTTACGCAATTCTGTTACTAAATCAAAAGGGGCATATAAAAATATAACATTGTCCGGTTCTTTAATACCTATTTTTTTATATTCAAAATCTATAACATAATCTATAAATTTCTTTTTCTCATCTACACCATCTATTAATGCTGACTGATAAATAATACTTGAGGTAGTATATCTATCTAGTAAAATAAAATTGCCTTGTTCATATAACTTTTTTAAATTACTGTACCAAGTAATTCCTCTATCATTAGCATACAAAGCATTTATAAAATATGGTGATAATTCACTTGGCTGTCCATACTCTCCCTTTAAATATTTTTCAACAGGTAATCCTTGATATGTATCATAAGATGGAAAGTGATGATTGAAAACTTCTACTCCATCATTTTGTAAATGCTTACATAACATTTCATATTGTGTTGTCTTACCTATTCCGTCGCAAGCACCTTCGATGACAACTAATTTTCCCTTTTCCATTTTATATTTTTCTTGTTAAAACTTTTCCTTCTTTAAATTTGCAATCTTGTGAACAAGTAAAGTCTGGGAAAGTACATCTTGCTCCATAAGAGTATTTTTCTATATCATCCTTTAAATAATGATTTTTATCTTCTAATGCTTTCTTATATTTAAGTAAAGTATCTCTTGTTTGTAACATTATTTCTAATTGAGCAGCACTACATAATCTTTCTTTGCATTTTAAAATGAAATCAGCATATTTTCCTACTTCATTAATTTTAACTAATTCACCTTGTGGATTAACATCTTTTACAATTTGCATATCACCAAGCCATTCATCAACAAGCATTGGATCATCTTGAATAATAGGTGGAACAAAGTACTCCTTCTCATCCATTATTTCTAATTGATAATCAAGTGTTCTATGTCTTTGGGCTTGAGCAAACTCGGCAAATGAGCCTTTATACGTAGTAGAATAAATATCACCAAAATATTCTTCACATTTATCTAAATCTTTTCCAAAAAGTGATATACTTCTACACTTTTCATTCTTCATTAATCCATCTTCAAGAACACCTACATCATAAAGACCTTCTAATAATTCTTTCATTGAAGTAGCTAATTTATTTTCAAATGGTTTACTCATATCAGCTTTTTTAATATAATCTTCCATCCAAGAAGCAATGTAATTAATTTGCCTTAAAGAAGTAGAATAAATCATCTGTGTTGGCATAAATACAGTTACTAAATATCTAGCATTTTCTTGGGCTAACTTTTGAATTTTAGAATCATTATATACATATCCATATTTTTCTTTAATTTTAATTTTAAATATATTAATCCATTTATTATAAAGTTTTTCTTCATCTTCTGTTATAACTGATCCATCTTTTCTTACAACAGGTGTATATCTAGCTGATTTTTCACTTGTTGTATATTGATGTTCATTATTTAAAACCATAGCCAAAATTTTAGGTAAGTTTTGAAAATTAAAATTTATTGTTATATGATCATAAACACTATGATGACCATTATTTAGAGTCATATCAACTCTTTTCATAGTTTTTTCTTCTGGTTCATTTACTAGATGAGCAAAGCCTTCTTTGTCGTAGCAAACACCAGCGATTTTTCCAGAAAACTTAATGGCTGCATCCAAGTCAAACCTTCCATTTAAATCTAAATATAAATTAGGTAAAATATCAACTTTTATTTTTGTTGATTCAACTTCTTCCTCTTTATTCAATTCTTGTGTCTTTTCTTTTTGTTCCATTTTTCCTCCTACGTTTATGTATGATATTTTCCCTTTTAACTCTTTAACTACAATTAT
>CANQIM010000083.1 GCA_947624075.1 uncultured Bacilli bacterium
CTCAAAATTGACGTTTTGCTTAGTTTTCAAAGATCATTTGTCGTTTTTGTCACGACGCATTACTAATATACCAAATAATTTTTCAAGTGTCAACAATTTTTTTAATTTTTTTTGACATTTTTATTTGGACATTTTTTTACAGCCTTCTTTTTGTGACTGCCCCATTAATATAACAAATGAGATAGTCAATGTCAATAACTTTTTTTCATTTTTTTGACATTTTTTTGAGCTGTGTTTCTAAAATAACAAATCGTAATTTTAATGTCAAGAAATTTTTGACATTTTTTACCAAAATTTGTTATTACAGATGTGAAAAATAAGGCTTTTTCTCACGACTGCTCCATTAATATAACAAAACAAAATAGTAAAGTCAACAATTTTTTTGACATTTTTTACTATTTTTATATTTTATTCTAATTTTTTGAAAAAATAACTTAAAAATAGGGCAAATTTGTTAAAATAAAAATTTTTACTCAGATTATAAATTAAATATAATTATAAATAAAAGATTTTAGTCAATAAATAGTATTTAAATTAATTTTTTAGAATAAAGAAAAAAAATACAAAGAATTATTTATTGCATAACTCTTTGTATTTTTCATAATAACTTTCCACAGTTCCTGGTTCAAATGATAGTTCTTTTTTTCTTACTAAATTGATAAGATTTGTTAGTTCAAATTTTAGGATGTGGTCTATTTGTTCAGAATAATGCATAATTTCTTTATGATATCTGTACTCACCTCTATCTAAAACTTTAAAACTTCCATCTGGGAAAACTCTTAAATCAAGATCATAATCAATATATTTAATTGTATCTTCTTCAATAATAAATGGTGATGCTATGTTGCAATAATAATAAATGCCATTTTTTTTATATTGACCAATTATATTATACCAAGATTTGTAAAAGAAGTATAATACCGCTGGTTCTTTAGTTCTCCAGGTTCTACCATCTGATTCAGTAACTTTAGTTTTTTCATTGCCAAAAATAAGATAATCATCATGGACTTCTAGCAAAATAGCTTCATCCCAAGTTCTATGGATTTTGCCATCATGTTTGTAGCCGTGGATTACATATTTTTTTCCAATAACTAAATTTTCTGTTTTCATTTTGTAATACCTCGTCCTAGAACCATTATACTAGGTTTAGAATTTTTTTTCAACTAAAAAGAGGTTTGGGAAAGCCTCTTTGCATTGTTAGTTATTATTTGATGGTATTAAGTTAGCAATTTTACTAGCAAAATCATAAAAGTTTTGGGTTTGTAAAATTACTCTTCCAGGTCCTGTCAACTTTGTTAAGAAAAGACCTTCGCCACCAAAAAGAACATTTTTTACTCCTTTTACAGTTTCTACTTCATAACTGACTGACTTTTCAAAGGCAACAACATTACCTGAGTCAACTTTTATAACTTCACCTTCTTTTAAATCTTTAGTTATTTGATCTCCATCTATTTCTAGAAATAAATTACCTTCACCACTTATATCTTGTAAAATAAAGCCTTCACCACCAAATAACCCTGTAGATAATTTTTTCTTAAAAGCAACTTTTAATTCTATAGTTGGTTCAGCACATAGAAAGGCACCTTTTTGAACTGTATACCCAATTTGGCCTTGTTCTAAATGAATTGGTAAAATTTCTCCTGGTACTGTAGAGGCAAAGGCTATTGTTTGATTATCTTTTTCAGCTGTAAAGGTATTCATAAATAGTGAGTCACCTGCAAAAACTCGACCTATGCCTTTCATTAGTCCACCTTTTGTATTTGTTTGCATACCTATGCCATCACTCATCCAAGCCATAGCTCTAGATTGTGTGTACATACTGTTTCCTTTATTTAATGTTATTTCTACGGCTGGTAATGTCTTTCCTACAATTTTATATTCCATATATGTTCACCTCTTACTTATTTTTTAAAGCAACTGATAAATATGCAATTGTAGCTCCTAGAAGTATATAGAAACCATTTAAAACATATTGAGTGTGTAATGATGGTACTAAGAAATATAATAAAATAAAGATAATGGCAAACACAGTTGTCCATATAGCATCACTAAATTTTTTCATAAAA
This sequence comes from uncultured Bacilli bacterium, assembly GCA_947624075.1. Taxonomy (GTDB): domain Bacteria; phylum Bacillota_I; class Bacilli_A; order RF39; family UBA660; genus CANRGD01. The sequence continues at coordinate 2,067 of CANQIM010000083.1, forward strand.
CTCTCCTTTCAATTGATTAAAATTTATCATTAGAAAAATATTTTGTCAAATTTTGTAATAAAGAATATTCCTCTATTTTGATGATAATGATTTTATACCCCAATAAGCAAAGATGAACAAAGCACCTAAAGCAATTGAACCTACCCAAGGTGAATCCATATATTTTCCTACAAAATTGTCTAATTTATCATTCCATTGATCAATTAATTTCGATAAGTTTAATGCCATGAAAATAAAATTGGACATGTTGTATCACTTCTTTTCTTTTTTATTCTTTTTTTTAGATTTACTATTTTTAGCTTTTGTTTCTTCTTCTATGTTTTCTTGTTCTTCAACTACTTCGGCATCAATAATACCTTGTTCAATAGTCTTATGAATTTCTTTTACATTCTTTCTTATAGTAAAAGTAGAAATTATATCTAAAATAGCATAAAGAGCAATTAAAATTCCTACAATCTTGGTTATAAGTTCTGCTCCTTTAAAGGGATTGAACAATAAAACTACACCAAAGATGGTACTAACTATAGAAACAATCAAAGTACTTTTCCATAAACTGTTATCAATAGCTTTCAATTCAAAAGCATATTGAAGTTTAGTGGCACTATTAATGATGATACCAATACCTATTACTATTGGAAGAATACTGGCAATAGCATGGGGATTTTTAATAACAAGAATTCCTAAAATAATAGTCACAACACCATAAACCATATTAAGTTCTTCTTTATTGACGTCATTTAGGCTTTTAATAAATTTAAATATTCCTAATATTCCTAAAGCTATTAAAATAGCACCAATTATGTAGGTAATAGCTATAATAGTTGCTTCAGATTGAAAAATGAGTAACATTCCTAATAATAATAGTGTTACCGAAGTTATTACAGATGATGCAAAAAATTTTTTTAGTAAACTGTCCATATAGAACCTCCTTAACTTTCTTGTTATGTCTATTATATCATAGCTTTTTTAAAATGAAGTATTATTTTTTCTTACTAGCAATTTTCTTACTTTTTATGTCATTATTCTTTTTATCAACAGAAGTTGTGGATTTTTCTTCTTTTGATGATGGTTTTTCCACAGATTCTTCAAGCTTTTCGGATGAAAATGAGTCTTTTTCCACAGTAATTGTGGAAACATTTTTGGTATTAGTTATTTTTTCATACAAAAAGATATTTTCTTTATGAATGATAGATTTTAAGTAATATAAAATGTTTATTAATTGAATGATAAGAAAAATTACTCTTATAATTAGGAAAAGATGAGATTTATTTTGAAAATGTAAATGACGTTCAAGCAAGTTGAGCCATAAGAAAGGAAAGAGAATGAAAAAGAGAAGAAGCATGTTTCTAAATAAAAGTTTATACCAAGTTAGTTCTTTTGTTATACCAGAAATTTTTATTTTAACAATTTTTTTACCAATAGTTTGGCCTTTTGTGATGAGTGGAATTATTATAAAATAAAATGGCAAACTGAAAAGAAACGTATAATTTTCGAAAAAAGAGTTATAAAAGATAATCTTTATAACTACATCAAGTAGAATAACAAAAATAATATCAATGAAAAAAGAAAGGAATCTTCTAGTTAAAGTAACTTTTTGCCCTTTTAAATAACTTTTTTCTTCTAATTCATCACGACTAGGAAGAAAAAACATCAGTAGTGGAGCAAAAATATGACCTAGCAGACCACCAGTTGTATTTATAATTAAATCATCAACATCAAAAATGCGATAAGGTCTAGGATAATAACCATACAAACCACTTAGTTGAGTTAACTCAAAAAATAGGCTTAATAGAAAAGTTAATATTATTGTTTGATACCATTTTTTCTTAAAAAAATAGCGAAGATAAAAGCCAAAAGGCATGGTTAAAAGGAAATTAAATAGAATTGTATAAACAGTAGGCTTATTTAAAAATCTAAGTAATTCTTTGATAGTTGTTACTTTAAAAGATGTTGTAAGGCGAATATCATTTAGAAAATTGAATGGTTTAAGTTGAAGGTATGCTGTTGTTAATTTAGAGACTAGACTTTTTGATGGTAAAGGCAGAATTACCATGAAATATGCTGTTATTAGATAAAGAATAAGGCTGTAAAAAATAACACTTTTAAAAAAAGGAATAGCTCCATATTTTTGATACTGGTGTATTAAAAAAGGAATAGTTAAAATAAAGGCGATAACGGGGAAAACTAAAATGGCTATTTCTATTGAAATTTTGTATGATTCCATTTGCTACTCCATTACTTTTTTTCTATTAAAAAGGCTAATAATTTTTTAGGATTTTCGCCTTTTACGGCGATATCATAGATGAGATCGATGATTGGTATAGATATTTTTTTATCTTTAAGTAATTTGTATATAGATACGACCGTATAGTATCCTTCAACAGTTGTTGTTTGTAAGTACGATTTTATTTCCTCTGAAGATTTTTTAGAGCCTAAAAGTTTGCCGAATGTAAAATTTCTACTTTTTGTTGAAGTGCAAGTTAGTAATAAATCGCCCATTCCAGCATAAGTTAAAACGGTCCTCTTTTCACAAGCAAAAGAATCCAGTATTGTTTCCATGTCATGAATAGCCTCTGTTAAAAGCATGGCCTTTGTAGAATCATTTGCCTTAAGTCCTTCTAGCATACCTGATGATAAAGCAATAACATTTTTAATAGAACCACAAATTTCAACACCAATGATGTCAGTAGTAGTACGAAGCTTAATGTAATTATTTTGCAATGCTTGTAGCACAAGTTGTTTTGTAGTTTCATTTTTAGTTGCTAGAGTAAGACCAGCTGGCATTTTAGTGACTAGATCAATAGCGAAAGTTGGACCACTTATAACAGCAATGTTCTTAGTTTGAAGATTTTTCTCTACTATTTCATTTATAAATAAGCCAGTTTCCTGCTCAATGCCCTTAGTAGCAATTAAAATATGATTATCTTTGATGTAGGGCTTCATTGATTTGCACAAATCGTCAATAAAAGCAGCTGGTATAGCGATGATTAAGAGGTCCTTATCACTGATTGTCTCGGAAATATCAGTTGTGATTTTTATTTTGGATGAAATTTTAAAGTTAGGAATTAATTTCTCATTACAACGATTTTTTTCGAGTTGTTCTTTTTCTTCAGTAAATTTTGTCCACATTGTTATATCACAATTATTATCAATCATTATACTGCTTAGAGCCATTCCGTAGGCGCCACAGCCAAATAAACCTATTTTCATAATTTTATCCCTCGTTTTCTAATATTATAGTTTTAGCATTTCTTTGTAAATTTGTCTAGGGGGTTATTTTTTTAGATGCTTTGGATGATGAGGGATGTTTGCTTTTAATTATTTTTGTTTAGATGGAAAGTTTTT
>CANQIM010000084.1 GCA_947624075.1 uncultured Bacilli bacterium
TAAATAGCTACTCCATTAGAATTACTAATTATAATTTCCATACCTCACCTCAACTGTATATATCTATCATATACAGAGCATTAACAGTTGTCAAGAAAAATTTTAACCAAAAAAAATTGTTGACAACTATTAAAAAAAATAGCTTTGTCAACAATTTTAAATTTGTTTTTTAGATTGATATTTATTTTGTCCTTTTTCCAAGGCTTCTGCTACATCAACCCAATATCTTTGAATTACTTTTCCATTTTCTTGATCAATTACTTCATTTTCTAAAATACCACAACTTCCTTGAATAGATTTAGCTGAAGCTATGTTATCTTTATAACAAGTTATTAATACTTTTTCCATACCTATTTCTTGGCAAAAACATAAAGCACAATATAATTGATAAGAATTGTATCCTTTTCTTCTTTCTGTCGGTCTAATACCATAACCAATATTACCATCACGCTGTAATAATGCTTTATTTAAAGTAAGCCTAATATTGATAATACCTAATAACTTATTATCACTTTCTCTTACTAGGAAAAAGTTTCTGCTGGAACCTTTTTCTCTGTAGGAACTATTGTCCTATCTATTTCTATTTTCTCTAGCCAACCATCATAATCCCCTATGTAACGATTTAATCCTCCAACCCCATTAATTGGCGAATTATAATCATTAAATTCTTTTATATAGTCATAAGCTTGCTTTTCATATTCCTTCGTTGGTCTTATAAATTTTAATTTTTCCATACATTCATCTCAATCTTTTAACTTTTTCTTTGGAACAAGAAAAATTAATCAATATTCCTCTATCTTCATACCCTGCATTTATATATGCCTTATTAGATGCTGGATAATTGTAATCAGTATATAATAAAGGAACTAGCCCTTCAGAAAGTAACTTAGCTGTTAAATCATGAATCAAATTAGCTGCATATGCTTTTCCTCTTTCTTCAACAGGAGTATAAACACTTTTAATTTTTGCAGACGAATCAATAACTGTATATTCAGCCATGCAAACAATCTTACCATTTGCATTTCTCCAAACATTAAAAGTGTTTGATTTCATCATTTTATCCATATCTTGAGCAGCTTGTTCCATTGAAATAGGATCTGTGTTATTCATTTCTAAACTATCATTATACCAATACTGAGTAAGTAGTTCTTTTTCATCAACTCTTGGTTTATCCATCTTTCCATCAGTTTTTCTTGGTTCTTTTACATTTCTACAAAACAAAGTTCCCATTTCAAAACAATCATCACGATTTAAAAGTTCAAAGTCATCTTCCAAAAGATAATCATATAATTCTTTTTTACAAGTAAATTTATCTTTTGGACTATCTGTTAAATAATATTTCATCGCTTCTTCAATTTCAACTACTTTATCATGATCAATTCCATCTTTTGTCCAAATCCATGTAGGTAATCCAACTGCACCACGACAAATAACATAATTTTCCTCATCACTATAAAGTAGCACCGACTCACTTTTTAAATTTTGCATGATTAGAAAAAACTTATATTTATCTTTTTGAAATTCTTCAGAATAAAATATTTTGTTATCATGATTTATTTGCTTCATTAATATCTTCCTCCCTATTTAATTTTAACACATTGATATAATTTATAAGCATTAATTATGCATTTGCTTTTAATCTTACATCATTAGGTGTGTTAGCCAACTTCTTTACAATAGGTGGATGTATTTTTTTATCAATACTAAAACCTAAAGTATATGCTGCAAGTTGAAATGCTTGTAAACCATAATTTTGTTCTACAGGATTTGCTCCAAAGATTTGATATGATAAATCTAAATCTACTTTCTCATAATTTATTTTTTCAAGAGCTTGTTGAATATAAAGATGGAAAGGTTTTATTCCAATTTCTAAATATTCTCTTGCTATATCATGATAAAATTGAGAAAATGCATCGTTAAGCTGTGCAAGTAAATATCTACACTTTTCCATATCAGACCTTTTACCCGTTATTTCTTTTAAAGAGTCACAAAGTTCAGTAATTACCTCTTTATATAGATATGTTCCTAATTCATTCATAGGGAAACCTAATCTATCTAAAATAGATAATACTTCCATAGATCTAGAATCGGCCTCTGACAATTCTTGATCTTCTAAAGCCTTAAATTTTGCATATTTATCTATATCTTTGTTAGCAACATAGACTGCAAAACTTGTACCATGCAAAACCATTAAAAGTTTTTCATTTTTTGAGTATTCCTCATTTCTTTTTAACATAATTTTTTCCTCCCCTATATTTATTCGTGTTTTTTTGCAAACAAAAAAGCCACGAATATTTAATTATTCGTGACTCCAATTAAATACATAATTGCGTAGGTATTAACCCAAGATAGCTCACAAGTAGAACCTTAAAAGATTTGCTTATATCTCCTCACTTGACATATATTATACACTAAATTTCAAATTTGTCAAACGTTTTTTTGATACTCTATTTACTTACATTTTTTTGATAATCTATTTACTTACACTATTTTCTGCTTCTAAATATTTTATTAATGAATCAACATTTATAGGAACATGTTTTACATTTTCTTTATCATACAACAATTCATCTGTTTCAAATTCATAAACTTCATCATTCTTTTCTATAGAAGCTTTTCCATCACGTACAGAAAGTGATTCTCTAATTCCCTTATCCTTATCTTCACGTTGATAACCAGTAAGAACACCATCTTTATTAAATTCATGTTCTTCACTTCTTCTAACATCCACTAAACTAGGTCCAACAGCATTTCTCATACGTCCAGTTGCATTCTCACTAGTTATACGTGTAGATCCTCCATAAAGTTCACTTACAACTCTATCTTCATAAGAAGGAATTTCTTGACCACCCATTGTTGTTATTCGATCTATTTGAGCCGTTATTTCATGCAAATCGCTTTTTGCATCTATCATACCGTCTTTTAAAACTATTCTTTCTCTTTCATTATCACCTGAACTTCCCTGAATTACAAATTGATGTTCCCCAACTTTTTCAGGAAGGCAATTTCTATTTAATAACTCTGCTACTTGACTAGGTAAGTATGACGAATAATCTCCCTTTGCAAATCTACTTACTAAATTTTTGAATTCTTCTAATTCATCGCTTGTAATCTTTTCCATAAATATAAACATCTCCTCATTAATACAAAGATACCACAATTACTATTTTTTTGAAACAGAGATTGGCACAATTTTACACTAATCTACCCTTTATATACATCTCTAATTTTTTTAGGAATTTCTTCAAAAGCTACTTCCTCCCAAATATTAACACCTGATATATTATAATATTTTACTTTCAAATAAGCACCTTCTCTTAATATTCTACTGGTCTTAAATTTTATTCTCTTACTTAAGCCATTTCTATCATACATTTGTAAAGTATATTGATATTTCATAGTAGTATCATTTCTTACTTCAACACCTGTATTATCAACTTGCGTATAAAAAGTTTTACTACAAAAAAGAAGAAAATACAAGAAAACTGCAAGTATAATAAATATAAAAGAGCCAACTATTAAAAACATATTTTTCTTTAAAAATCTCTTCATAGTCTACCTCTCTTTAATGATATTTCTACTAGAAAAATAAGTTACTAGAAAATATCCACCATAAATAAAACTTAAGACTATTACAGTTGTAATTATAGATGGAAGTAATTGCTCGTTACCAAATACCTCTAACACCTGTACTGCAAATTTTATTCCAAATATTGAGTGAATTAAGGCAAGTATTAAAGGCAAGGCAAACGTAATAGCAATCTGTCTAAACAAAGCTTTATTAATTAAACCATCATCCGCTCCAATTTTTCTTAATACTCTAAATCTTTCTTTATTATCACTACTTTCTGATAATTCTCTTAATCCTAGTATCGCAGCACTACTAATTAAGAAAATTACTCCAATATATAGTCCAATAAAGGTAACCATTGCCGACAAACCAACTGTTGCTTCTTTAATAGCTAATTTAGTAGAGCCATTTATCAAATAAGCTTTATTTTCTCCATCATTATCTAAACTATTAATACTATTTTCTATATCCATAATTTTTTTCTTATCTTTTGTATTATAATTACCTATTAAATGATTTTCATATAAATATTCTTCTTTTACTACATTATCTGGTACTAAAATTATCCCTGTATTTATGTGTTGACTTGACATTTCTAAAAAGCCATCTTTACAAGTAGTATATTTTGGTTTTAGAGTATGTCCAAATAAATTAATGACTTCTTTATTTTTAAGAGCGATATTTCTAATACTAATCATAGATTTAAAATCAGCAACAATCATATACTGATCATCTTCTAAAGAATATTCATCTATTCCATAAAATTTAGCTACTTTATTATAATCACTAATTTTCATTATTGCTTCAGAATCATCATAATCTAAAAAAGGAAACTGCGTTCTAACCATTTCTAATTGTGAACCCAAAGTATGATTAAAAGTTAAATCTGGCGTAGTATAAACATTTGCTTCTACATAATCTTTTAAGTATGAAAAAATATCAAAGTTAAGTAAATCAAATTTTTCCCTTACTGTATACTTAGAATTTTCTATATAGGCATCACTATAACCTAAAGCTCTAAAGTCTTCATAATATCTATCCATATTCATAATAGCATAAAAGTCAGCATCAACAGGAGCTAATTTTTTAATATTTTCATTCATTGAATTTTTTACAGTAAAACAAGAAGATAATAAACAAATAGTTACAAATAACATTAAACAAATTATTGTCGTTGCGAAAACCGTTGTATTTATTTTGCTAGAAAATTGTCTTAAGGTAAAACTATTTAGTCCTTTATAATAATATTTTTTCAAACTTTGCACAATTCTTAATAGTAATCCCGATAAAGACCAAAAGATAAAAAATGTTGAAACGCTTCCCATCACTATAAGAATTAAAGCTTCCTTAACATCTTGTAATGATAAAAAATCATGTGTAACAATATAATAAGCTCGTCCCAAAACAATAGTTGAAATAATAAAAATAATTACACACAAATAGGGATTTTTCAATTTAACTTTTTCACTTCTTTTAGCCCCATTTAACAAATCAATCAACTTACATTTACTGACACTAAAAGTATTAAAAATCATAACAATTAAATACATAATACTAAAATAAATTATTGTCTTTAAACAAGCAGCTGCTGAAAAAACAAAAGCAAATTTCGTTAGATTAGCTTCAAACATATTCGCAACTATTAAACTCATTACTTGCGATAATGCAACTCCAATTCCTAGTCCCACAATTAATGACAAAATTCCAATAAAAAGTGTTTCAAAAAATAAAATCAAAGATATTTTTCTTTTACTCATACCTAGAGTTAAATAAATGCCAAATTCTTTATTTCGTCTTTTCATTAGAAATCTTGAAGCATAAATAATTAAAAAGCCTAATA
>CANQIM010000085.1 GCA_947624075.1 uncultured Bacilli bacterium
AAAAAAGTTTTTGAAATACTAGTAGAAAATGGAGCTCCTAAAGAAATAATGTATGAAAATAAGCCTCATATAGGAACTGATTTATTAAGAGAAGTTATTATAAATATTAGAAAAAAGATAATTTCTTATGGTGGAGAATTTCGTTATAATACTAAACTTACTAATCTTTTTATAAAGGATAATACTCTTGAAAGTATTGAAGTAAATAATCAAGAAATTATTCCTTGCAATGTCCTTGTTTTAGCAATCGGACATTCAGCTCGTGATACTTTTTCAATGCTTTATAAAAATAATATTTCCATGGAAGCTAAAACTTTTGCTGTAGGACTACGTATTGAACATCCTCAAGAAATGATAAATCTAGCTCAATATAAGAAACACTTAAACTTACCACCTGCTGATTATAAATTAACTTATAAAGCAAGTACTAATAGAAGTATTTATTCTTTTTGTATGTGTCCAGGAGGATACGTCATAAATGCATCAAGTGAAAAAGGAAGACTTGTAGTTAATGGTATGAGTAATTATAAAAGAGATAGTAAAAATGCTAATAGTGCCTTAGTTGTTCAAATTACTCCTAATGATTTTGGCACTAATCCTCTTGATGGTATAGCTTTCCAAAGAAAGCTAGAAGAAAAAGCTTATAGTATTGGCCAAGGTTTAATACCAGTCCAATTATTTAAAGATTATAAAAGTAATGAAATAAGTCAAAAACTAGGAAATGTTGAAGCAATAACTAAAGGTAAATGGCATTTTGCTAATCTAAATGAATTATTTTCTAAAGAAATTAATGAAACTATTAAAGAAGGAATTACTTATTTTGGTACCAAAATAAAAGGCTTTGATCGAGATGATGCTTTATTATTTGGCATTGAAAGTAGAACATCTTCTCCCGTTCGTATAATTAGAGATACTAATTTAGAGGCTAATATTAAAGGAATTTACCCAGGTGGAGAAGGTGCAGGTTACGCTGGAGGAATAACTTCTGCTGCTATAGATGGGGTAAAGTTGGCAGAAAAAATTGCTGAAAAATACAACTTTTCCTTGTAAAGAGTCCTAAATACTTATATAATTTAAATAGAATTTGGAGGTTTCCTATGTATTATAATGCAAAAAAAGAAAGGTTAAAGAATATTATTTATATTACTATAATTTTACTTGTAGCTCTTTTTTCTACCCATCACATATATTATAAGTTTAAAGAAGAACGCAATATTGACTATAATTCTGAAAATTTAGATGTCATTTTTCATGAAAAAACAGGTGCCGAAGTAACTTTATCTAGAGTTACTCCTGTAACAGATTCAGTTGGTCTATCTTCTAAAGCTTATACTTTTACAATAAAAAATAATTTAACAGAAGAAGTTAATTATAAAATAAAATTAGTAAATGATGTTAAAAAGACAATTGCTGATGAATGTGGTGATTATCAAATTCCTCTAGAATATATTAAAGTATCAATAAAAGAAGATAAAAATGAAAATATTATTTATAATTTAGAAGATTTAGAAGATGATCTTCTTTATGTCTCAGAAGTACCAGCTTTAGAAGAAAAGAAATATTCTATTAGATTATGGGTTGCTCAAGGAAGTAATATTCCAACAGGAAGCTTATTACATTATCATGGCTTAATTCAAGTGCTTGAAAATGATTCTTTAGCAATGAAGTAGGTGGAAATATGGATATTGATTTAAGTTTATTATATAGTAATGCTAAAGAGGAAATAGATATATCTAATACCTATAATATACCTAAAAGTTATATTACTAATGATGATGTAATTGCCCTAGATGGTATTAAGGTAGAGGGTATTATTACTAAAGAGGAAGATAGTTTATATGTAAAAATGCAAGTAACAGGAGAAATGCTTTTAAAAGATTCTATTTCTCTAGAAGCAGTAAGTTATCCTTTTTCTTTAGAATATGATGATATTTTAGAAGAAAATTGCAAAAAAAATGAAAATACACTTGATATATTTCAGTTTTTGTGGGAAAATATTGTACTAGAGGTCCCCTTACAGTTTACTAAGGTTAGTGATCTCAGTAAATATCATGGGGATGGATGGAAGTTAATTAGTGAAGATGATCTAATTAAAAGTAATAATCCATTTACGAAAATATTAGAAGACGATAGTGAGGAGTGATTATAATGATGAAGTTAGATATTCAAATGTTTGCTGTTCCTTTTCATAGAGTTTCAAAAACAAGAAAAAGAATGAGAAGAAGTCATAATGCATTAGAATTACCTGGTACTACAAAATGCCCAAGTTGTGGTGAAGTAATTAAGCCACATAGAGTATGCCCTAAATGTGGAAGTTACAAAGGTAAAAAAGTAATTGCTGATAAGAATGAAGAGTAATTTAATCTTAGAACCAAAAGCTGTGGAAAAATACCACAGTTTTTTTATTGACAAAATAAGACGGGGGGGGGGGTATAATAGCATTATAAAATAAGAAGAAAGTAGATTTTAAAGAGAATTACTGTGAATAAGAAATTAAGTAAGATTTTAATATTTTAAGTAGTAGGAATATCTTTCTTTTTAGTGTCAGTTATTTTGCTTTAAATAAGAATCTGACAGATGAACTAAAAAAATAATAGATGGAGGTTTTAAGAAATGAAAAAGAAAAATTATGAAAATTATAAAAATCTAAATAAAATAATGAATATAAAAATGCTAATTGCGTTTATACTCGGTGCGATAATATCAATAACCTCATCTTATGCAATAGCAGAAACATTAATCAAAAGTTCCGATGTATCCTATGTAGATAACTCTAAATTAGGTGCAACCAATGTTCAAGCAGCAATCGATGGAACCTGTACAAAGTTCAGTAATGATTTACAGAGTTTCTTATTAAAGGTATACCCAGTAGGAAGTATTTATATAAGCTATAATAGTACTAATCCAGGAACACTATTTGGAGGCACATGGGAAGTCTTTGGAAAGGGGCAAACTTTAGTAGGAATAGATACATCTCAAACAGAATTTAATTCAGTAGGGAAAACAGGTGGTGAGAAGGCCCATATATTAACGTTGGACGAAATGCCTAGCCATAATCATGGATTGAATCTTTGGATATTTAATGATGTGGATTATTCAGGTGGCAATGAAATATATGGCATTATTCATCAAAAAACCGGTTCTCAAGTGAAAGATTACCAAGGTACTTCAGAAGTTCCATGGTCTATTGGACAAAGCGGTGGTTCCCAAGCTCATAATAACTTACAGCCATACATAACTGTCTATATGTATAGAAGAATAAAGTAAGTTAAATAATCTAGGTTATGTTTCAAAAGCATAGCTTTTTTAATTTTGATAAAAAATTAAAATTTAAAATAAATTTTAAAAGTTTTAGATAATAATATAGTAGAAGGAGGTAGGTAAAATAAAAAGAAAGTTTTACACTTCCAAGTATGACAGTGTCTTCAAAGCTTGTTTCTGTGATGAAGATAATCCTAATATGATGAAGTGTCTGCTTGGAGAAATTTTAAAAATTAATGTTTGGAAAATTCAGTTTCTAAATACTGAACTCAGAGTCAAAAATGTAAGGGAAAGGAGGAAGATAGTTGATTGCTTGCTGAAGTTAAATGATAATATCTACATCCATTTAGAAATCAATTCTAGAAAAGATGAAACGATAGCACTTAGAAATTTAATATATTTTTATCATTTCGTTTCAACTAAAACAATGAGAAATGAAGAATATGATAAAAATAATCAATTTATACATATTGACTTTTCTTATGGACTAGCTAATTCTAAAGAAGTAGAAGAAGAATATAAAGAAAGAAATAAAACAGCTAAGATAGAATATGTAGATTGTATAAAATTAATAGAATTCAACATGGACAAAATAGTTAAATTTTGGTATGATGAGAATGAAAAAGAAATAGATAAAAATAAATATTTGATAATGCTCAATCTAGAGAAAGAAGAATTAGAAAAATTAAGTAAAAAATTTGAAGGAGATGAGCTAATAATGGAATATAAGGAGAAATGTGAAAAATTAAATGAAGATGAATATTTTACAAGTTTCTTAAGCTATGAAGATGACCAAAGATTTTTGAAAAACACTTACATTAGTGAAGGAGAAAGAATTGGTGAAAAACGAGGAGAAAAACGAGGCATTGCACTTGGAGAGAAACGTGGTTTAGCAATTGGTAAAGAACAATTAAAAACTGCAAAAAACGAGATGGCTAGATCAATGCTAAAAGATGGGTTTACTGTAGAGCAAGTATCTAAGTATACAAAGTTACCTAAAAGTAGTATTTTAAGTTTATAAAATTTATAAAATTGTGGAAAAAAGCCATAGTTTTTTTGTTGACAAAATAGGACGGAGGGGGGGTATAATATTGTTATAAAATAAGGAGAAAGTGTAGTTTAAATAGAATTACTATGAATAAAAAATTAAGTAAGATTTTAATATTTATAATAATTATCTTCTTTTAATATGATTTATTCTACCTTAATTAAATGTAAATTTATGCCAATAGTGAGCTAAACAAAATAGGAGAAGGAGGCTTCAAAAAATGAAAAAGAAAAACTATGAAAATTATAAAAATCTAAATAAAACGATGAATATAAAAATGCTAATTGCTTTTATACTTGGTGCGATAATATCAGTAACTTCATCTTATGCAATAGCCGAAACTTTAATCAAAAGTGCCGATGTATCGTATGTAGATAACTCTAAATTAGGAGCAACCAATGTTCAAGCAGCAATCGATGGAACCTGTACAAAGTTTAGTAATGATTTAGCAACTCTTTTAGATAAAATGTATCCTGTAGGAAGTATTTATATTAGTACAAGTTTATCAACCCCAGCCCAAGTGGGAAGTGCAATAGGAGGTACATGGGCATCTTATGGAGTAGGTAAGACATTATTAAGTAGTACAACAAGTGAACAAACAGGAGGATCAAATACTGTAACTTTAACAACTGATAACCTGCCAAGTCATAGTCACTCATTTACACCATTAGGAAGTGTAACTAGTACTTTTACTGGAACTGCTGTAAATACTAGTACTACAGGAAAACATAGCCATATAATTAATAACATTTTGAGTTGGCCTCATGTTCAAGATGGGACTAATCACGATAGCTATCATGCTGAGTGGAGCCCCAGTACAATAACTGCTTGGAGTGATAGAACTGCTACTTCAACAACAGATGGAGATCATTATCATTCTGTGACAGCAGAAGGAACAGTTTCAAGCACATTTACAGGAACAGCTGGAACTACAGGTGCAACAGGAAAGGCAACTGCTGTTAATGTTCAAAACCCATACATAACTGTTTACATGTATAAACGAACAAAATGAAAAAGTCGTTTATTGTCGACCGAAACTTTTGTCATCATTTGTCG
>CANQIM010000086.1 GCA_947624075.1 uncultured Bacilli bacterium
AAAACAGTAGTAGTTGCTTCTTCTGCTTTAAAGTATTTAGAAAAATTTGGTCTAGAAGTAATATGTTTAGATAATGATGCTACGGAAAAAACAATTAGTGATGCTGAAAATTTAATTAATAATAAAACAATTAGTTACATATTTACCTTTAAAGGTGAAGAGTTAACAGAAAATGCTAAAAAGGTATTAGCTAAGTATCAATCTATTAAAACTTTAGAATTACATAAATTAGATAATATTTCAGATGATGAACGTAGTAATAAAGATAATTATTTAAGTATAATGCAAGAAAATCTTGAAGTATTAAAACAAGAACTTTACCAATAAAAAAGTAGTTTATGAGTAGACTACTTTTCTTTTGCTACAACAGCTTTAAATGTATAATAGGTATAATCTAAATATAAAGCCTTGTCTTTAATTAAACTATAAAGACGCTTTTCATCAGGAGTTAATGTTTGATACCATTTAAAATAATTAGTAACTTGAAAAGTATTTCTAAGAGCTGCTTCTAGTGTATTAGGAGAAAAAGCTCTTTTCTTTTCGAAGTTATTTTTTCCTTGTAATAAATCATTAATACTTTTTATATTAGAAATATTATTAAATTCACCAATGATAAAGCCATCTTTTTTTAAGTGTCTTTTTACTTCGTTAAGAAAACTTGTAATATCAGTAATTTCTTCTAGAAAATTACCTAATAAAATACAGTCGTAGTAATTTAAAGGAGCTTTTTGTAAAGATTTATAAGTAGGTATAACTTTTTTAGAAATAAGACGTTTAAACTTATCTTCTTCTACTCCTGCAAGAGATATATTTTTATATTTGTATTTTAAAGCTAAACTATTTACACCAATACCACTATTTAATTCTAATACTTTTAAATTATCTTCTATAAAAGGAATTGATGCATCTTTATATTCATCAAAGACAAAAGTATTAAAGTGCCATTTTTTTAGAAAATAATCTCTATTTTTATAAAGTATTCTATAAAAAGAAGTTAAGTCTTTACGAAAGGAGGTTCCTAAATAGTGATGAATAAAACAGTCATGACAAAGCATTAATTTGTATCCTTTTTTTAGAATGCGTAAAGATAAATCATTATCTTCAATATAACCTGGTGAATAATTTTCATCTAACTTTTTTAATTTATTCATTACTTTGCGTTTTATTAATAAACAAAAGCCGATTAAAAAAGTTTTTTCTTCCCATCTAGATGAATCAGAAATATTATTCTTCTTGGCTAGAGTTTGCATTGTCTTTAAATCATCATAGGTAAACTCAGCGCCTTGTCTATTTTCATTTTGATTACAAACTGCCCCTACTGCTCCAATTTGCTTACTACTATGAAGACACTTTTGTAAATTAGTAAGCCAGTTATAAGTAACAATTGTATCATTATTAAGAAGTAAGATATCATTCTTTTTAGAGGCAAGTTTTATCCCTTGATTGCAAGCTTTAGGAAAGCCAACATTTTCCTTATTAAAAAGAACTTTCATATTAGAAGAACTTGCTTCTTTTTGTAAATACTCTTTAGTTTTATCTTGAGAATTATTATCTATTACAATTAATTCATAAGTATCTTTTGGAGTATAACGTTTAATACTAGATAAGCACTTTTTAGTTAAAGATAAATTATTGTAAGTAATAATTATAATTGAAGTTTTTCTATTCATAATAAGACTCCTTTAATTTATCTTATGTAACTATTTAGAAAAAATTAACTACGAATAGTCTTATCTATTTCATTAAAAATAGCATTCATTCCTTTATTAAATATTTTTTCAATTACTTTAGAAATTTTCATCCCAATCATAGAAGCATGATTTTGATAATGCTTTTCCTCTTGGAGATAGTTTTTAGCATCAATTTCTTTACCACTACGAACATCAGCTTCAAATCTTTCTAAAGCTTCTTCTGTTAAAGTAGCCTTGTTAGATGTTTTAGTTTTATAATAACCAGTATAACTTCCAAAGTATAAAGCAAAAAAGAAAATTAAGGTAATACTTCCTAGAAAAATAATAATACTTTTACCCTTCTTCAGTTTGAATCACCTCCATAAAGCACTCAGCAAAGGCTAAAGCCGTATTTAATACTTCATTAGGTGTATTATCTTGTCCCCCTACTTCAATTAATATTGTATAAGAAGAAAAATCTTGATTATAAACGCCATTTACTCCAGCCCCACCCTTTTTTAAGATTCCTTTTGATAAACCAGGATATTTTTCATCTATTTTAGCATTTATTTTTTCCGTAAAATTTAAATTAGCTTCATAATTTTCATTTTCTAGACCTATTAAGAAAAGTATTTTAGCATAACTTTTATCATTTAAAACAACAGTAGTTCGATCCTTTTCTAAACTGTCTCGGTGAACATCAATAAAGAATTTTAAACTAGGATTATTCAAATACGTATCTTCCATAAAAGTCCTAGAAGCAACATAACTATAATTATAATTCCAACTATTTTGATTTAAAACATCCTTAATACGTCTTTCTTCAACAATAGTTTGATAATTATTTTTATTAAAAACATCTTCTAATACATAATCAACCATCATAACAGTAGGATTAATACTAAACTCAACAAAGTTACTTGGAGCATACTCTTCAGTTTGATGAGAATTATATAAATAAATTAATGGCTTTTCCTCTTCTGATTTAGGTTTTTCCTCTTCTTTAGAAGCTTTCAATACTTTAGGAGTTTGATATTCATGAAAAAGCAATTCAGCAGGTTTTTTTATCTTTTTAAAAAGCGAAGTAAGAAGACTTTTAAAAGTATTCTCATTACTTATATTAGCTTCATTTAAAAGTATTTCAACAAATTTCTTATCATCAACTTTAGGTAAGGTTTTATCTAAATAATTAAAAGAAAGAAGTACTCCTAATAAAAACATTAAGAGAAAAAAATATCTTTTCCTTTTACTCTTCTTTTCCTTTTTAGTAATAAATCTGCTCATATTATCACCATTTATATAGTAGCAAATAAAAAGAACTTATTTTGTCGTATTAAAGTTCTTATGTAAAGTTTTATTAATTCCATTTCCTAATAAAAGACTTAATTTTTCTAAAACAAAATCTACTTCTTTAGGAGTTACCATTAAAGTATCATTTGTTAAAACTTCATCAAGTAATTCTTTAAATTCATCTTTTTCTAAATCTTGCATATTGCCAAAGACATTAATCTTTTTCTTTTCTAAAAAGCTTGTTAGTTTAGTAAAGGTATCAACAACTATCGTTTTAGCATCAACAATTGTAGGTATTCCTATCGCAATTACGGGAATATTTAGTGTTTTTTTACTGACTTCTCCACGGTTATTGTTAACCCCACTTCCTGGATGAATACCCGTATCCGTTATCTGAATAGTTTTATTTACCCTATCAATTGATGAAGCAGCTAGAGCATCGATTATAATTAAACATTTAGCTTCACTTACTTTCGCTAAAGTCTTAAGCATTTCTATAGTCTCTATCCCCGTAGAACCAGTTACACTAGGTTTAAAAGTACAAACATTTTGATAACCTTTTTCAACATCACCAATATTAAAAAGATATTTTGTTACTAAGATATTATCAATAGTAAGAGGTCCTAAGGAATCAGGGGTTATTTTATCATTACCAAGTCCGATTACTAAAACAGAATCTTTTTCCTTTAATTTCAAAGGCTTAATAAATCTTTTTAATTCCCTAATAAAAACAGTTTCTACTTTTTGATAATTATCTTTATCTGTAACATCAGTAAAATTAATCGTTACATAGTTTTTTTTACCATTATTCGATGCTGATCGGACAACTGTTATTTCATCTTCTTGATATTTCTTTGTAACTAAAGCTTGAAAGTCTTTTTTGTCAATAATTAGGTCCGTTCGTAGAGAAAATTTATCTAAATTGACAGCGTGCATAATATCACCTATATATAATATTGGCTAAAATAGTAAAAATTATTTGCTTTTTTTAGAATTTTTTGATAAAATTGACTTGTTTACAAAAGTGAGGTGAAAAAATGCCAAATATTAAAAGTGCTAAAAAGCGTATGCGTTCAAATGCTAAAAAAGCTGATGTTAATACTTTAGTATATTCTAGTATGAGAACTGCTATTAAGAAAGTTGAAAAAGAAGTTAAAGCAGGAAATAAGGAAACAGCAAGTAATAATTTAAATATCGCAATCCAAAAAATTGATAAAGCAGTATCAAGTGGTCTAGTTCATAAAAATAAAGCTGCTCGTTTAAAATCAAGATTAACTAAAATGAAAAATGCTATGGAATAAACCAATGATTTACAAGTTGGTTTTTTTTATGTACAAGTTTTATTTACTTATCATGAAAAATGTTATAAAATTACATTAGTTAGATAAGGAGAATCACAATGAAGAAAGTAATTACTTTGGCTGTGCTTATGATAATTTTGGGCTTAACTGTTAACTACCGTGAGCCAATATTAAAATTTATAGATGGGTATTTGCATCCTAATAATATAACTGTTTTAGATAGTGTCAATGATTATTATCGAAATTATGATTTTAACTTTGTCAAGCAAACAAATAACTTTACACCAAGTAATATTAATGATTTAATTAATATATATTATACCTTTATTAATGCTGGTAAAGATCAATTTACTTTTTACTGTCCTAGAGAATATGAAGAATGCTTAGATGATGTAAAAAAATTGGCTAATAATCAAGATACTTTGTCCGATTTAAATAATTTTGTTCATCCATTCAATAGTTTTAATAATATTGAGACAAAATATGATTCAATGGGAAGAGTTACAATCACTGTATCACGAAATTACACCGAAGAAGAAATTCAAAAAATTAATACAGAAGTTAATTTATTATCAATAACGCTTATAAAAGATAATCTTTCTACCCTAGATAATATTAAAACAATACATGATTATATAATAAATAATACAAAGTATGATTCACTAAGAAGTGATCAAAATATTTTGACTTATAAATCCAATACAGCCTATGGTCCATTATTACAAGGATATGGTATTTGTGGTGGTTACACGGAAGCTATGCAATTATTTTTAGAAAAATTAAATGTAAAAAACTATCGTGTCTCTAGTGATAATCATATTTGGAATGCAGTTTATTTAGATGGCAAGTGGTACAACTTAGATTTAACTTGGGATGATCCAGTTATTACTAATGTAGATGCTGATGTACTTGAGCATAATTTCTTTATGATTGACACTTCTACTCTTTTAGAAATTGAAACGAGCGAGCATGAATTTGATCAACAAGTTTATAGTGAATTAGCTGTATAAAGAAATTTAATATAAAAAAGGCTATGTCAATTCGACCATAGACCTTTTTTATTTAGTTCGCTTGTACATGTAGAC
>CANQIM010000087.1 GCA_947624075.1 uncultured Bacilli bacterium
AAGAATCCATTGACAGACAAGCACGGGGGGGGGGTATAATAATGTTATAAAATAAAGAGAAAGTGAAATTTAAAGTGAATTACTATGAATAAGAAATTAAATAAGATTTAATATTTACAATAACAATCTTCTTTTTAGCGTGAATTGTTTCACTCTAAATAATAACTTGTTTATTAACTAGGTAAATGGAGGCTTTAAAAAATGAAAAAAATTAAGGGTAACATGAAATTAATAATAGGAGTAGCAATAGGAATACTAATTTCAGTCACAACCTCCTATTCTTTAGCAGAAACATTAATAAAAAGTGCCGATGTATCTTATGTTGATAATTCTAACTTAAAAGCCACCAATGTCCAAGCCGCAATCGATGGAACATGCACTAAGTTCAGTAATGACCTGGTAACATTACAAACAACAATTATAAATAAAATATACCCAGTAGGAAGTATTTATATAAGTTATAACGGTACTAATCCGTCATCTTTCCTAGGTGGGACATGGGAAGCTTTTGGTAAAGGTCAAACTTTGGTAGGAGTAGATACATCTCAAACAGAATTTAACACAGTAGGGAAAACTGGTGGCGAGAAGACTCATACTTTGACAGTTGATGAGATGCCTAGTCATACACATGATTTTGTAATTGGTGGTCAAGCACTTGTTATTGGAACTTTTAAAGACACTATACCAACAGATTCTGGAATAGGTGCCGAAGGTTATTGGAAAGATTATTCAAAAAACTTGTCTAGTCTTAATTCTACAGGCGGTTCCAAAGCTCATAACAACCTTCAACCCTACATCACAGTCTATATGTGGAAAAGGACAAAATAAATATAAAACCAAATATAAAAGGTGCAAAATACCTTTTTCTTTTTTTCTTACTTGACATATTTTAGATAAAAAAGTATACTTAATTTATAAAATATGTAAGGAGGACACAATTAATGGAACGTAAAATAGAAAGCTTTCTTCAAAAGTGGTCTAAAGACATAATTAGAAAGCCACTTATCATCTATGGTGCTAAACAAATCGGCAAAACTTTTACCGTTTTAGCCTATGGTAAAAAAGAATACAAAAATGTTGTCTATTTTAATACAGAAAATAATAGCCAATTAAGTGAACTTTTTACAAAAGAAAAATCAACTGATAAACTAATTATCAACTTATCACTAATAGCTGGGGAAACAATATTAAAAGAAGACACTCTAATTGTATTTGATAATTTACTAGATATTAGTATTGCTAGAGGTTTAAAACTTTTTGGTAGTGAACACAGTAAGTATCATATCATTGCCATAACTTCAAAAAAAGAAAAGCTAAATGAATTTAAAGGTGAAGAGCTTCAATTTAAGAGTATGTATGAAATGGATTTTGAAGAGTATTTATGGGCTCATGATGAAAAAAGTTTAGCCGATTTAATTAAGGATTCATTTGTCAAACACAAAACTTGTCCTTTCCATAAAGTTGCTCTAGACAGATTTCAAGAGTATTTAACTACAGGAGGTCTACCCGAAGTAGTTGAGGCAAGTCTTAATGGAAAAAGTTTTTATGAGTTAGATGCCATAAAGCAAAAAATAATTGATATTTACAAAAAAGAAATAGCTTTAAATAAAACATTAATTGACATTCCACGTGGTATCGAAGTATTTGATTGTATTCCTAATCAATTAAAGAAAGATAATAAAAAGTTCCAATATGGACTTATGGGTCCTGGCAAAAGAGCAAAAGAGTATGAAAGCACCATCAACCACTTAGTAAATAATCAACTAGTTTATCGTAGCTATAAAATAAAAAGTGTTAAATCTCCTCTAAGTAGTTGTCGTGAAAAAGATAGTTTTAAATTATATCTTGCTGATGATGGAATATTATTTTCTATGCTTCATTTAAATAATAAACAGTTATTCACCGATGAAAAAATAAAAGAAACTCTTTATGAAAATCATGTTGCTAAAACGTTAGTTGAAAGTGAATACTCTCTATATTATTACCAGTCAGATGGCAAAGCCGAAGTAAATTTTGTCATTCAAAATCGTCTAGGCCAAATTATACCTATTGAAATTGCCACCAAATCCATGTCTAAGGCCAAAGCTTTATCTGTTTTTATGAAAAAATTTACTGTTAAACAAGCTTATCGTATTACGGAAAATAATTTTTCTACTAAGAAAGATGTTCGCTACATACCAATATATGCAATTTTCTGTTTAAATGAAATAAAAATCTAAAAGGAGCAAAAAAAATGAAACAACCTTTATTATTAACAATATTAGATGGTTATGGTTTAAGAGATAATGAACATGGCAACGCTGTTAAACTAGCAAACAATAAATTTTTTAATTACTTATGGAATACTTTTCCACATACCACTTTAGAAGCATCGGGCCAAGAGGTTGGCTTACCCAAAGGACAAATGGGAAATAGTGAAGTAGGACACACCAACATAGGTGCAGGACGACTTGTATATCAACCTCTAGAATTAATTAATAAAGCCATCCGTGAAAAATCTTTATTTGCAAACACTGAAATTTTAACAGTTATTAAGCATGTTCAAGAAAATAATTCCAAACTACATTTGATGGGTCTCATCAGCGATGGTGGTGTTCATTCACATATTGACCATCTTCTTGCGCTACTTGAGATGTGTAAAGAAAACAATGTCCAAAATGTATATCTTCACTTATTCACAGATGGTCGAGATACCTTACCTAAAAGTAGTTATTCCTATATAAAACGTGTTGAAGAAAAGCTTCAAGATTTACAAATAGGTTCCATCGCAACAATTAGTGGCCGTTACTATGCCATGGATCGTGACAATAATTATGATCGTTTGCAAAAAGCCTATGACGCCATTGTGTATGCCAAGGCTCCACATATCAATTCAATTAAGGAATACATTGAGGAAAGTTATGCTAAAGATATAACGGATGAGTTTTTGCAACCTGCTGTTTTAAATGAAAAAGGAACATTAGAAGATAATGATGGTATAATCGTCTTCAACTTCCGTAAGGATCGTCTTCGTGAAATGTTTACCGCTATTACTAATCCTGCATTTAACGAAATGGAAGTTAAGCGTTTTTCTAATATAAAAACAACCACCATGCTTCCTGTTGTAAAAACAGTTCTTGCCACTCATGCCTTTGATGATCCTGTTTTAAAAAATAGCTTAGGAGAATATCTTGCTAAAAATAATTTATCTCAACTACGTATAGCTGAAACAGAAAAATATGCTCATGTCACTTTCTTCTTTGACGGTGGAAAAGAAATAGATTATCCTAATGAAAAAAAGATTCTTATTCCTTCTCCTAAAGTTGCTACTTACGATTTAAAACCCGAGATGAGTGCGTATTTAGTAACAGAAGCGCTCCTAAAAGATATGGAAAATTTTGATGTAATTATATTGAACTTTGCTAATGGTGATATGCTTGGACATACTGGTGTTTTAGAAGCAGCCATTAAAGGTGTTGAAGTGGTAGATGAATGTCTCGAAAAAATCTATCAAAAAATCGTTTCTCTAAATGGCACTATGGTTGTTACAGCCGATCATGGAAACTGTGAAGAAATGCTTGATGATGACAACAATATTCTAACTTCACACACAACTAACTTAGTTCCATTTATCATAACACAACAAGGACTTTCTTTGAAAAAAGGCAAACTTGGTGATATAGCTCCAACAATACTTGAATTACTACATCTTACCAAGCCTGAAGAAATGACAGGTGAATCTTTAATCGAAAAAAAATAGTGCAAACTTCTCAAGCACTATTTTTACTTTTTAACTAGCTCATCCATATTTATTTCAAATAATTTTCCCGGGTCAATTTCCAAAGCTAAAGCAATTTTCCATAATGTATCAACAGAAAAGGATTTAACACCTTTTTTAGATTCATTTCTTCTAATAAATTCGTGAGATACTCCAACTCTTTCAGCTAATTCAGCTTGTGTAATTCCAAGCATTCTTCGATACCTTTTAATATTTAAAGATATCTGCTCATAAATATTAATTTCATATTTATTCAATCACATCACTACCAATCTATTTATATTATGAACCAAATTTTAAAAATAATATGTAAACTATGGTTATACAACCAGTTGCTATTAATTTGCTAAAGACGAAAAAATGTTCTATAATGTAATTGAGGTGATACCATGACGGAAAGAATAATTTTTCACATCGATGTAAATAATGCCTTTCTTTCATGGACAGCTATTTTTCTTCTTCAAAAAGGTTACAAAGAGGACATTCGTAAAATTCCCTCTATCATAGGTGGTGATGAGTCCAAACGTCACGGTATTGTCCTAGCTAAATCTCCTATTGCCAAAAAGTTTGGTATAGTAACAGCCGAAACATTATATCAAGCCAAGAAAAAGTGCCCAAATATTCAAATATTTCCAGCTAATTATGAATGGTATTATCAAAAATCAAATGAACTATACAACTATTTAGCAACATTCACACCAATTATTGAGCGCTACTCCATTGATGAATGTTTTCTTGATATGACAGGAACTAATTATCTTTATCATGACTATTTGGAACTAGCTCATAAAATAAAAGATGAAATCAAAGAAAAATTTGGCTACACAGTAAATGTTGGTATTGGTAATAATAAGCTCTGTGCCAAGATGGCTTCCGACTTTGAAAAGCCTGATAAAGTCCATACTCTTTTTAAAGATGAAATAGCTTCTAAACTTTGGCCACTACCCGTTGGTGATTTATTCATGTGTGGCAAAAAGACCAAAGAACAACTTAATAAAATGCATATTTTTACAATTAAAGATTTAGCAAGAACAAATGAAAAAACTCTAGAAAAAGTTTTCAAAAGCCAAGGCCACTACTTAAAAGAGGCATCTCTTGGTATCGATAATTCTAAAGTTGCTGAAAGGACAAGTAAAAATTCAAGTATTAGTATTTCTGAAACTTTGCCTTTTGATTTAGTTGATCAAGATAAAATAAAGAATGTCTTATTTAGACAAACGGAAGAACTTACTCGTGAGCTTCGTAAGAAAAAACAATATACTGATACCATAGCAGTAATTTTTAAAAACAATCAATTTATAAGCTATTCAGCCCAAGTAAAGCTAGATAATGCTACAGATAACACTAAAAAAATATATGAAACTGTTATCAATATATTAGAAAAAAATTATCGAGAAGATCCTTTACGTCTTATTGGTGTACGTTTATCTGGACTAAATCACAATAAGGAAACGCAAATTTCTCTTTTTGAGAAGCCTCAAATAGAAAATAATGAGAATGAAGAACTTATTCAAAAAACAATGGATTCTATCAATGAAAAATTTGGTAAA
>CANQIM010000088.1 GCA_947624075.1 uncultured Bacilli bacterium
TATTTTACCATTTTTTTTACAATGATACAACTAACTAAAATGAAAAATTAGTTTACACTAATTATATGAACTATTTTATGTAAAGTTTACAATTTTAAATTTTTCTTATTTTAAAGCCTAGTTCTGCAAATATTTATAAAAGATATTACAATTGACTAAAATAAAACAAACAAGTATAATTATACATAAAGAAAAGAGTAAAAATTTATGGTAGAAAGTATTAGAGAAATAATAGAGGCATCATTTGGATATAGTTTAAGTAACGTATCTGACATTGTAATTATTTTAATGGGAATAGTGCTAATTTTATTAGCAGTTGTATCTGTTTTTGCTTTAATAGTTCAAATTATTTTAGCTATTAAGTATCATAAATACAACAAAAAACAAAATAGTTTAAATATGACAGGAGAAAATGTTGCTAGAAAAATATTGGATGAGAATGGACTAGAACATATAAAAGTTAAATCAAGTGGTTCAATACTTTTTGGAAATAGTTATAGTCACTTTTTTAAGAAAGTTAGACTAAGAAGATTAACTTGGAAAAAGAGTTCTATATCATCTTTAGCGATGGCTTCTCAAAAATCATGCCTTGCTATTCTTGATAAAGAAAATGACCCTGACATGAAAACAAGAATTAAACTAACACCTATTATTTATTTTGGACCAATGGCTTTTATCCCATTAATTATCATAGGTATACTTATTGATATTATAGTTTTACAAAGTCAATCTTTCACATTTACAATGCTATTAACTTCTTTAGGTTTAGTTTTATACATAATTTCTTTTATAATGTCTATTAAGGTATTAAAAACTGAAGTTAAAGCCCAAAACAAAGCTTATGAAGTTTTAAAAGAAAATAAAATGGCAACCGACGAAGAATTACAAATGTTAAAGAAATTATTTAAATTATATAATATTGAATATGTAAATGATATGATTGTTTCGCTACTAGAACTTATCTATAGAGTTCTACAAATCATAGCCATTTTACAACAGAATAGTAATTCTAACAATTAAGACAAACTAAAAAGGAATCACATGGTTCCTTTTCTTTTTTATATAAATTTCTATTCAACTTCTATAAGTTCATACTCTTTAGAACCAATTCCAAGTTCTACAGCAGCATCTATTTTATGTGTACCTTTTCTAGAATTAATTCTTTCTAATAAATGTTCTTTTCCTGGATCATCGGAATTAATAACTAAATCAATACAAGCTTGGTCGATTGCTACTGGATCAGTTGATGCAAGTATACCAATATCTTTCATACAAGGGTCCTCTGCTACGTTGCAACAATCACAATCAACTGACATATTGCACATAACATTAATATAGACAATATTATCTCCAAAATGCTTAACTACTGAAGAAGCTGCATCAGCCATAGCTTCTAAAAAGCTTTCTTGATCTTGATGGAACATATCTTCATAGGAACCATCATTACCACAACAATGAATATATCTTTTTCCTTTTGAAGAAGCAACTCCAATTGATAATTGTTTTAATGCACCACCATATCCACCCATAGGATGACCTTTAAAATGTGAAAGAACAAGCATTGAATCATAATTTTCAATGTTTTTACCAACATAGTTCTTCTTAATAACTTTACCATTTGGTACCTCTAAAACAATATCTCCTTCACTATCCATTATATCAACATTAAACAACTTACTCCAACCATGATTTTCCATTAACCTTTCATGTTTTTCTGTTGTATCTCTTTCTCCATCATAAGCTGTATTACATTCAACTACTGTTCCTTTAACATAATCAATCATTGGCTTCATAAATTCAGGACGTAAATAATTTTGATTGCCTTCTTCTCCTGAATGAACCTTAACAGCTACTTTTCCCTTTAATTCTCTTCCTAATTTTTTATAAAGAGAAACTACAGCTTCACTACTTAAATCTTTTGTAAAATATACTTTTGCTTTTTCCATAAATAAAACACATTCCTTTCTTATTTACTTCTTACCTTTATTATATCATCATTTTTTAAATTTCCAATCAAAAAAGTAGAATTAACATCATGCATAGAAAAATTTTTATTTACCTCTTTCTCATCATAATTAGCATAACAATATCTACAAAAATTTTTACATGAATTATAAACACCAATATCAACTAATTGGACACAGCCACAATCTCTACTACTCCATTTTTTTTCTTTTTTACCAGTCAATTTAAAAGCTAATTCTTTTGATAAACACTCACCTTTCTTAAAACCATACTCTTCTAAATTTTCAGCACATGTTTGTACAGCTATTCCATTTAAAGAAGCAATCTCATTAAATTTCTTGGCCATTGTTTCAAATTCTAATGGAGTAATCTCTCGATACTTTAAAATATCTTTATTAGTCTTAACATTTTTATATTCATCCATAAAAGAAATTATAAATGTTTCTACATACCCCTTTAATTCACTACATAATTTAGAAAAGGCTTTTATATGATACTCTAAATTATATTTATCACTTATAAAAATAGGATCATATCTAACAAAAACATTATCTTTCCCTATAATTTTAGAAATTTTTTTTACAGACTCGATAACTTCTTTTTTATCAGTTACACCAGGTTCTATATCTTCTTTATAAGGTGTAATAGTAACATGAAATAAGATAGGCTGTTTTATTTTATCTAAATAATCAACTATATTATTTGGCTTTTTAGTACAAAACATTATCAAATCTACATCTGAAAAATTTATTTGACTAACTAGTTTAGGATTAAAAGGATTTCTAACATGTACAAATCCTTCTTCATATCTTTTCTTAAACCATTCACTATAAAAAGCTATAACATCGCATCTTCCACTTACAAATAAAACCATTTTTTATAACTCTCTTTTATTAAATAATATAACCGAAATTTTATAAGATATAAATAAAATGACAAAGATAATTATTAAAATTAAATAATTAATATAATTTTTTAGAAAATCCAAATTATCTAAGAAACTAAAATCTGCAAATTTTATAATAATTCCACCTATAATTATTAAGCCAAATATCAAACCAAATATGGCAATACGAGCTTTTTCTACTCCATATTTAAATATTAAAGGATATAAAATTGCTTCAAATAAAGATATTCCTAAAAAGGTACATAAACATGTCGTTAAAGATTGTAAATAATCGGCCTTTTTTAAAAATAATAAACCAATAACTAAAGCAATTATCATTGTAACTGCAACTACCAATACAGTAGTTAAATATTTAGCTCTTACAACATTTTTTCTTCCATTAGGTAATGTTAATGCATAAAAGTCCCACTTATTATAATTATCATAATTAAAAGTAGAAACCATTACTATCATACTAATAAAAGGTGGTAGAAAAAAAATATCTAAAGTTCCCATACAAATCATACAACCATATATAATTAATACAATTAGAAAAGTCTTTAAACTATTCTTTAAAATTAATAAGTCTTTCTTTATTAAGCCTTTCATTATTTCACTCCTTTAATCATTAAAATCATTAATTCTTCTAAAGATATTTTATCAATTGTTCCAAAATTATATTTTTTCTTAAAAGCTTTTTTATTAGAAATTAAAACTTCTATATCATATTTTTCTTTGAAGTAACAAACGATGTCATCTTTATCTATATTATCAAAGTCATCTTTTTTACATTTTACAATAGCATAATTATCTAATATGTCATTAATATCTTTAGTAAAAAGAATTTTACCTTTTTCAATAAATGTTATATAGTCAGCTATTTTTTCTAAATCAGTTGTAATATGAGTAGAAAGAAAAATACTATTATTTTCATCTTGCATAAATTCTTGAAATAAATCTAATACTTCTCTTCTTGCTACTGGATCAAGTCCTGTAGTTGGTTCATCCAAAATTAATAGTTTAGGATGATGTGCTAATGCTGTAATTATTTCTAACTTTTTAAGCATTCCTTTAGAAAAAGTTTTTATCTCTTTATCAACTGGTAATTGAAAATCTTTTAAATACTTATAATACAATTCTTTATCCCAATTTTTAAAAGTATCGACCATTATCGAATTTATATCTTTTGCTGTAAGTAATTCTGGGAAAAAGGCTTCATCTAAAACTACGCCAATATCTTCTTTAGCCTTTTCCTTACTAGCTTCTGTATCATTACCTAATATTCTTATTTCTCCACTATAATTTTTTATAATATTAAGTATTGCTTTAATAGTTGTTGTCTTACCAGCCCCATTTTCTCCTATAAAACCAGTTATCATACCTTTACGAATTTCTAAACTAGGTATGTTTAAAGTAAAATTATCATATTTCTTTTCTAAATTTTTTATTTCAATTACATTTTCCACTATTTAGCCTCCTCACTTAAAATTTCCCACATCTCTTGTAATTCTTTTTTCTCTATATTATTATTTTTTGCTATAAAGATAATTTTTTCCATTAAATCTTCTATTTTCTTTTTTTCTTCTTCTAAAGCAAATTCTCTATTTATTTGTGCAACATATACTCCCTTTCCTGGAACCATTACAACAAAGCCTTTCTTCTCTAATTCTTCATAAGCTTTTTTTGTTGTTATTACACTACAATGTAAATCTCTTGCTAAAGCTCTAATCGAAGGAAGTAGTTCATCCTCTTTTAATTCACAGGATAGAATTTTATTTTTTATTTGTTCACATATTTGTTCATAAATAGCTACTCCATTAGAATTACTAATTATAATTTCCATACCTCACCTCAACTGTATATATCTATCATATACAGAATAATAACAGTTGTCAAGATAAAAGAAAAAATTATATCGTGTTGACATAATTTTATTAGAAAATGTTACTTTACTTTAGTGGCACAAAAGCCGTTATAAGAAACTCTATTAGACGCAGTTCCGTTATAACTTGTCCATATATAAATTGCACTTAACCTATCTGTACTATTATAATATGCATACGTTACAGTTAAAGTTCCATCATAGTTAGTCGCACCTCGATATCCTTCGGCTGTAAAGCAGGAACCAGTGTATTGATCTACGCAGGAAGTTAAATATAATCCTGTTGGAGCATTATTTGAGTAAATAGCCCTTACTGAAACGACACAATAAGAATTTGGAGGAATACTTATTGAATGACCTGTATATGATAGGGTTGTTGTCGAAGTAAAATTTCCTCCTCCTTCTATATTTTGAACAGTATATAATTTATCTTCTATTCCAAATAGCCTTGTATCTATCTTTGAACATGTTCCATCTATTGCATTTTGGACATTAGTTGCTCCTATACTCATATTATCTTGATATACTACATCTTTACTATTTATTAGGGTTGCTGCTAAAACGTA
>CANQIM010000089.1 GCA_947624075.1 uncultured Bacilli bacterium
TTACTAATTCCTAATCAAGATTTATCTATTAAAGAAGGTTGTATTAAAACTTTAACTGATGATGAAGAAGGCATTGATTTTAAGAAATTAAATTGTGTTTGTAAACATTATAAAATTGCTTTAGATAAACCTTGGAAAAAGTTAAAACCTAAAGAACAAAATATTATTCTTTACGGATCTGATGAAATAATTCACTTTGAATATAGTTCTAAAAGTGGTAATAAATATAATTCCAAAGATTACTATGAAGGCATTATTAATAATCTTGAAAGAAGATATCTTGAAACATCTTCAACCTGGATTAGAGAATGGCTGGAACATTACATGGTTGAGCATACTTGTGATACTTGTCATGGAGCTCGTCTAAATGATAGTGTTTTATCTGTAAAATTAGGTGGTAAAAATATCTTCGAAGTAACGGAATTAAGTATTAAAGAATTAATTCCATTCTTTAAAAATTTAAAATTATCTGCAGAAAAACAAGAAATTGCCAAATTAGTTATAAAAGAAATTGAAGATCGTCTTAATTTTTTACAAAATGTTGGTCTAGAATATTTAACCTTAAGTCGTTCTGCAGGAACATTATCAGGTGGCGAAGCTCAACGTATTCGCCTAGCAACCCAAATTGGTTCTAGATTATCAGGCGTTTTATATGTTTTAGATGAACCAAGTATTGGCCTTCATCAACGTGATAATGAAAAATTAATTAAGTCGCTTCAAGAGATGCGCGACTTAGGCAATACTTTAGTTGTTGTTGAACATGATACTGACACTATGCTAGCAAGTGATTATCTAGTTGATATCGGTCCAGGAGCAGGGGATGCAGGTGGAGAAGTCGTAGCTGCGGGTACTCCAAAAGAAGTAATGGCCAATGCCAACAGTATAACAGGTCAATATTTAAGTGGCAAAAAATGTATTGAAATTCCTAAAATAAGAAGAAAAGGCAACAAAAAATTCCTAAAAATTAAAGGTGCCAAAGAACATAATTTAAAAAATATTGATGTAGATATTCCACTTGGAACTCTAACATGTATCACAGGTGTTTCTGGAAGTGGTAAAAGTACATTAATAAATGAAATACTTTGCAAAGCTGTTTCCAATAAACTTTATAATAGTAAAAATAAACCAGGTAATCATGACAAAATACTAGGTATAGACAATCTTGATAAATTAGTAGCTATATCGCAAAATCCAATTGGTCGAACTCCTCGTTCTAATCCAGCTACTTACACAGGTGTTTTTGATGACATTCGTTCTGTCTTTACAACAACCAAAGAAGCTAAAATGTATGGTTTTGAAAAAAATCGTTTCTCTTTTAATGTTAAAGGTGGTCGTTGTGAAGCTTGCCGTGGCGATGGTGTTAAAAAAATAGAAATGCATTTTTTACCAGATGTTTATGTTCCTTGTGAAGTTTGTCATGGAACAAGATATAATAGGGAAACTTTAAACATAAAATATAAAGGTAAAAATATTGCTGAAGTGTTAGACATGCGTGTCACCGAAGCGATAAAGTTTTTTGAAAATATTCCTAAAATAAAGCATAAGCTTCAAGTTTTAGAAGATGTAGGACTAGGCTACATTAAACTAGGTCAAAGTGCTCCTACTTTATCTGGTGGTGAAGCTGAAAGAGTAAAACTTGCTAAAGAATTACAAAAGAAAGCTACTGGCAAAACTCTTTTCGTTCTTGATGAACCAACTACAGGTCTTCATACTGATGACATCAAACGTTTACTTGCAATTTTGCAAAAAATAGTAGATAATAAAGACACAGTAGTAATAATTGAGCATAATCTTGATGTTATCAAAGTTGCTGACTATATTATTGATTTAGGCCCAGAAGGTGGTTCATCAGGTGGAGAAGTCATCGCAACAGGAACACCAGAAGAAGTTGCTAAAGTAAAAGAATCTTATACTGGACAATTTTTAAAAAAATTACTTTAGGAGTTGCTTATGCAAAATAAAACAAAAAAGTCAATTTTAATAAATACAATAGACTGGTTATTATATATGCTAGGGTATACTCTAGTGTTTATTTTAGTAACCAGCTTTTTCGATAGTATTTATATAGATAGTAATCACCTATTTTTATGGTCTTTCATCATAATTATTGTTACTTATATATTAAATAAAACAGTAAAGCCTATTCTAGTAACTCTTACTATTCCCATAACGGGCATTACATTAGGCTTGTTTTATCCTTGTATAAATGTCTTTATTTTAAAGCTCACAGATTGGCTTTTAGGTAGCCATTTTCAAACTAAAAATTTATATATAATTTTCTTTGTTGCCATTCTTCTATCTATTACTAACTTTATCATGGAAGAAATTTTAAAGAAAATTATAAAGAAGGTAAGATTATGGACAAAATAGCTCTTGATTTAGGCTTTATTCAAATATACTGGTATTCCATAGCTATATTTTGTGGCTTTCTCGTTGGTTCGATTCTTATTTTTTGTGAAGCCAAAAAACAAAAATTAGCTGAAGACTTTATAACTAATCTTATTTTTTATAGTATAATTTTTGGCCTTTTAGGAGCAAGACTTTATTACGTTTTATTTAATTTATCTTACTACTTAGAAAATCCTCTCAAAATATTAGCTGTATGGGAAGGTGGCTTAGCCATTCATGGTGGTCTCTTTGCTGCTCTTATCTTTTTAATTTACTACTGTAAAAAATATAAAGTTAATATTTCAAAATTATTAGACATTATTGTAATTGGTCTAATAATTGGTCAAGCTATTGGTCGCTGGGGTAATTTCTTTAATCAAGAAGCCTATGGGCGCATAACTTCCTTAGCTAATCTTAAAGCCCTTCATCTACCTAAATTTATAATAGATAATATGTTTATTTTAGGTAAATATCGTGAGCCAACCTTTTTTTATGAATCTATTAGTTGTTTTATTGGCTTCAGCGTTATGCTTTTTATTAGAAAATTTTCAAAAAATTTACAAGTTAGAACTTTAACAGGTTTTTACCTCACATGGTACGGACTAACCCGCTTTTTCATTGAATATTTTCGTTCTGATTCTTTGATGCTTGGCCCCATAAAAATAGCTATGTTAGTTTCAAGTATTTTTGTAATTATAGGTATAACTTTAATAGTTAAAAATATAATTAACAAAGATAAAGATAAAAATAACTATCAAAAAACAAATATTTATTTAAAAAAATAAAAAATTAGGAGGATTTTTATGTATAAAAAAGTTGTTGTTTTAGGAGGTGGAACAGGAATTTCTTATTTACTAAAAGGCTTAAAAGATTTTCCAGTTGACATAACCGCTGTTATAACTGTTTCTGATAACGGTAGATCTACTGGTAAATTACGTGAAGAGTTTCACACTCCTGCCGTTGGTGATATTAGAAAAGTAATAACTAATCTTTCCCAAATAGACGAACCAATTAAGGAAATGATGTCTTATCGTTTTAACACATCAAGTGATTTAGATGGTCATGCCGTTGGCAATTTAATACTTACTGCTATGCTAGATATAACAGGTTCCTTAAAAAAATCTATTCAAAGTTTAAGCAAATTACTAGATGTAAGACACACCGTCTTGCCTATATCAGAAGATTCTGACCTCACACTTATGGGACTTGATACTAATGGAAATATCATTGAAGGAGAAGAACAAATAACCAAAGCCAATTGTCAATTTGAAAAGATTTATTACAAAAATGAGCCTAAAGTTTTAAAAGAAGTTTTGAAAGCATTAGAAGAAGCTGATTTAATAATCTTTAGTATGGGTAGCCTTTATACAAGTCTTTTACCAAATATAATTTGTAAGCAAGTTAAAGAAGTTTTAGATAGAATAAATACTCCAATAATGTATATTTGTAATGCTGTCACTCAACCTGGTGAAACTGATAACTTTACAGTAAGTGACCATGTAAAATTAATTAATAAGTATTTAGATACCAAAAAAGTAGATGTTGTTATAGCATCCAATTCGAAAATAGATAGCCAAATAGCCTTAAAATATGAAACAAAAGAGCAAAAAGATCCTGTTATAATAGACTATGAAGAATTAGAAAAAATGAATGTTGAATTAATTGAAGACGATCTTTTAATAGTTGAAGATAATCGAATAAGACATGATAGTCTTCGTCTTTCATCACTTGTCTTTTCTTATTTAATGAGGAAATCATGTCCTACACAACTAAAATAAAAGAAGAAATTTCTCAAATAAAAAACAGCAAATCTGAAAGTATTGCTGAACTTTCTGGCTTTTTACGAAATAATGCTACCTATTCTAATGGGATTCTTAACTTAACTTCTGAAAATAAAACAACAATTAACCGTATTAAAGGCTTTTTTAAAGACTTATATCAATTGGATTTAGCAGAAAAAACTATTGAAAATCTTAATTTTAGTAAAAAAGATTTATTTTGCTTAACATTAAATAATTCCAACACTATCTTGCAAGATTTAGGCTATTTAAATGAATTTGGGCAAATTCTTTCTTCGCCGCCTACATATATTGTAGGAGCAAATGAAGAAATAAGAGCCTATTTAAGAGGCGTTTTCTTGTGCGTTGGAAGCATCAATGATCCAAAAACATCTAGATATCACATGGAATTATTAATTAACATGCCAGAAGAAGCGGTTTTTATTCAAAAACTACTTAATATCTTTGATTTAAACGCCAAAATTTTAAATCGTGACAAGGGTTATATGATTTATATTAAAGAAGCTGAAAAAATAAGTGATTATTTAAAAATTTTAGGAGCAAACAACGCTGTTTTGTATTTCGAAGATGTTCGTATTTATCGTGAGCAGAAAAATAACACAAACCGTCTTAACAATTGTGAGCAAGCAAATATGGACCGAATTATTCAAACAGCTACGACTCAGTTAGAAGAAATAGAAGTAATAGAAAAATACGAAAGTCTTGATTTATTGGATGAAAAAACTAAAGAAACCTTAGAATATCGCAAAAAATACCCCGAAGCATCGCTAAAGGAACTAGCAGAAATAATTTCTCTTGAAACTGGCAAAACAATAACTAAATCTGGTCTTAATCATCGTTTAAGAAAAATAAAAGATTTAGCTGAACGATTAACTAAAAATGCCAAATAAAAACTAATTAAAAATTTTTCCTTTAATTAGTTTTTTTCTTTTCTACACTTTCAATTATTTTATCAACAATTCCATAGGCCAAAGCTT
>CANQIM010000090.1 GCA_947624075.1 uncultured Bacilli bacterium
ATAATAACAAGAAATATTTTTATTTCTCATTATTATACATTGCATATAGCAATGTATTTTACATTTGTTCTTGATCAAATTTTAATGCTTGGTCAACAGCTAATCTTAAGTTAGTAGCTGATAATTTCATATCTTCCATAGCAGCTGGAACATCAGCATTATAATATTGAGTCCAATTGCTTTTTACTGTATCAGACCAAGTTGTTTCAACTCTACTAGGAATATTTCTAGTAATTGCGCCATTTAAAGTTTCCATATCTTGTTGAATTTGTGACACAATTGAATCAATTTGAGCTGCATCATCAGTAGCAGCACCTGGATTAATAGTTAAATTCATATATATTATCTCCTTTCAAAACTTTTACTTCATACCTGCTTTAAGGTCACCAATCATATTGCCAAATTTAGTCTTTTGCATTCCTAAATAACCTTCAGCTTCATCGATAGTTTCAGCAATTTTATTTAATTCTGTTTCTTTAGCTTGAAACTTTTGTAATAAATCAGTAGCTGGATCTCCTTGGATATCACCACTAGTAATTTCACTAATTAAGTTAGTTAATCTAGCTAAATTTCTTTTATAAGATTCACCAGCAGTTGATAAAGCATTTTTTAAATCATTTAATCCTTCTTCTTCTACATGAATTGCCATATTCTTTTTTCACCTCCTATTATCATTCAAGAATATAGTCTAATTTATACAACCAAACCCATATCCTTATAAGTATATTTTATATTTTTTTTATATATATAGCAAGTTTTTTTAAATTTTTGTATACAGTTTTTTACATTTGTAGAATTTTAATACATATAATTATATAGGTATTTATAAACACAATTTAAATATTTTAGAATATTTTATATTAGAAATAGATAAAGAGGTGGAGATTATGAGAACTAATAGTTGTATTAAAAATTTGCTTAAGTTTATTAGCTTATTACAAAGAAATTCTCTAAATACTTGTGCTCTAGATGGAGGTTGTACAAGACCTTTTTTAGGTCCAATTGTTAATAACACTTGCTACAACACAAGAGTAATTACTCTATATAAAAGAAATGGGGAAATATTTGAAGCAACTTACACTGATCAAGATGGAAATTTAAATACAAGTTCTTTATTTAGAGTAAGTGATGTTCATCATGATTGTTGTACTCTTCTAATTCTAAATGAAAATAATGGAGAATATATTTCTACTGGTGAATACGTTACTATAAATATAAGCTGTATTTGTGCAATTAAATGTCTAGAAGATGTAGTAGTTGAGAATTTATGTGAAAGGAGGTAGAAGTTCTTGAATAATTGTTGTAATGAAGAAAAGAAAGAGAAAAAAGATTGTGGTTGCATCTATGATATTTTAAAGAAAATATTACTTTTACAACAACAAGATTTTGATAATGAAAGCTATTCTGGTTGTGATAAACCTTATTTAGGACCAGTATGTACAAGTGTTTGCTACAACACTAGACCTATTCAACTTTTCAACTGCTCAACTGGTGCTGCTTGGAGTTTTCCTTATAATGTAAATGGTACAACTGGTGATACAGATGTCTTTAGAATAGAAGCATTAGATGAATGTTGCTGTACATGTAGATTATTATATTTAGATCCAACTACTAATCAATATACAAATACAAATGAATTTGCTACAATAGATTTAGGATGTGTTGGAGCTATTAGATGTCTTGCTGATACATTTATCGACTTATGCTAGAAAAACATTTTATATGACAAACCTCAATGGTTTGTTTTTTTTGCCATTGAGGTTGCTTTTTCTTATTTTAATTTTTGAAGAGAAATAATATCTTTAATAGGAATTATTTCATTATCGATAGTAACTACATTGTTAGAGGTTTTAGCTACTAAGGTCGTTTCATAAGTTTTATCTTTTGTTTTTATATTAACAGGAATATTGTAAGAATAGCCTATCCCATTAAATATTTCAGCTAAAGTTTCAGTTATGGTATTATTTGTTTCTTGTATAGTTCGATGGGCTGAATCCTCATTTTTAAATCGATATACGGTTTTATTGTTTTTAATACTTTTATTTATCTCATTTTGATATATTTTAGGTAACTTTTTCATGAACACTCTCCTTGTTATATTTTATGAAATTGGTAAATAAATATTGCCCTTTTTTGATATAATATTAATAGAGGAGATTTTATGGGAAAATATAAAATTAATTTAAAAATCTTAATACCAATAATCTTGTTAGCATTAATTAGCATTTTAACTATTTATAGTGCTGCAACATATACATCAAAAAGTTTAGGTAATTTAACAATAAAACAGTCAGTTTGGTACTTGTTAGGGTTTCTTTTAGTAGCTATTTTAGTAAAGCTTAAAAATGAGTATTTGTATCGTCATACATGGATATTATATATTTTGGGTAATATTTCATTGGTGGGTCTTTTACTTTTTGCAACACCCATAAATAATAGTAAATGTTGGTTTAGTATTCCAGGTATTGGTAGTATTCAGCCAAGTGAATTTATGAAAATATTTATTATGCTGACGTTGGCTACGATGATACATAACTTTCGTAGTGATTTTAAAAATCCTAGTATGAAAGATGAATTTATTTTTTTAATAAAAACTTTCATTATCGTATTAATACCAGCCGTCCTTACTTTTTTACAACCAGATACAGGAGCTGTCTTAATATATTTTTTGATTTATATATGTATGATGTTTGTATCAGGAATTAGATTTAGGTGGTTTGTTGGAGCTTTTCTTTGTGGGGCTCTAATATTAGGTGCTATTCTGTGGCTTTATTTTTTCAAAGAGAACCTTTTTATTAAAATTTTTGGTAATTCCATTTATTATCGAATCGATCGAGTTTTCGCTTGGCAAAATGGTTCAGGTTTACAGTTAGAGAACTCTATTGCGGCAATTGGCTCAGCAGGGCTTTTTGGACATGGTTTTAATAAGACACCTATTTACTTTCCCGAAGCAGCAACAGATTTCATTTTCGCTGTCTATGCATCGAACTTTGGATTAATGGGTGTTGTTGTTTTACTCGGAATAATTGTATTTTTAGATGTTAATATAATATTACTTGCACGAAGAAAAATACTTGATACTGATAAATATATCCTCGCAGGAATTTTAGGAATGCTTATTTTTCAACAAGTCCAAAATATTGCTATGACAGTAGGACTGTTACCAATTACAGGAATTACCCTTCCCTTTGTTTCCTACGGAGGATCAAGTTTACTTTCTTATATGCTTTTAGTTGGAATACTTTTAAACATTTCAATGGAAAAAACAAGAACTTATAAATATAAATAAAAATCCAAAAAATAAATAAGATAAATTGCGTCTTATTTATTTTTCTATTATGGAGTTACAATGAGGGCAAAATCTCTCTCTTACCCTAGAGCCACATTTTGGACAAATGAAGAAATTATCTCTTATTAATTCCTTACTAATTGTGTTTAGTTTATTTAATGAGAAAACATATAACACAGTTATAAAAACAAAGAAGATAATTAACAAAGCTGGAATACTTGCAAACAAGCAAAAATCATATATGCCATGTAAAATTGTTGGAACTATGATACTTAGATAAATATTTCTTTTAGCAATTTGAGGATTTTTATATTTATAAAGTCTAGCTATACTTAAATAATATCCCATGAATATTGCATCACAGGCATGTCCTGGTACAGCAAGTAAAGCTCTAATGATGCCAACTTTTACGGTTCCTTCTGGAAGGACGTAGAAAAGATTTTCTAAAAAAGCAAAACCTAAAGAAACAAATACTGCGTAGACAACGATATCATATAATTGATCAAAATGTTTACTCTTATAACCAAAATTATAGACCATAATCCATTTAAAAAATTCTTCTACCAAAGCAACATTTATAAAAGAATAAACTATTACTTCAATTAAACCCATCTCATTTGTATCTTTAGCTAAAAAAGGAATAAACTCTTCGGCTAAAGATATGAAAAGTACAATAAAGCAGGAAACAATTCCTAGAAAAAATAGTTTTATTAATAGCTTAATTGGCTCCTTGTCTCTATCTTTACTATAAACAAATAAACAAATAAGAATAATGGGCAATATAGCAATAGCAACTAATATACTTAAAGGTGCCATTTCTTACCTCCTCATTAATACTTTACTTAATTATACTCTTTTATCTTTAATGTAGGCAATTTAATTTATTTAATATTTTTAAGTTAACGTAAAGAAGAGAAAAAATGAGTTTTAGTTAGATAATCTATAAATCATTTTTATTTAAGAATATAGTATAATTTAATTTAATTAGTTTATGATAACTTTATTATTTTGTTCTACGCCACATATAAACTGTAATATATGGATCTTGAACATTTATGGCGGTTGGGTTGGATGAGCCTGCTGAACCTGATGTTGTTGTACTAATACTATCTGTTGTCATTTTTGGGACTGTTATGCTAACAGTATGATAATGATTTAATCCCAT
This sequence comes from uncultured Bacilli bacterium, assembly GCA_947624075.1. Classification (GTDB taxonomy): domain Bacteria; phylum Bacillota_I; class Bacilli_A; order RF39; family UBA660; genus CANRGD01. Next base: position 4,455 of record CANQIM010000090.1, read on the forward strand.
TCCTGGAACTGTTGATGAGCCCTCTGAATACGTATTACTCCAACTCTTAGAATATCCGTTTACTATATCATGTGTACCGCCAAGAGTACCATCAGATCCGCCATAATAAAGCCAGCCACCACTTGAAGAAATTCCTACACCTGTGTTTGCAGAAAATGATGTTGCAGGTGTCGTATGAGTATGGCTTATATTGTGGGTATGAGCTGGTATATTAGACATTGATAAAGTTACTGATGAAGAGCCTCCTGTTGTTCCTGCTGTTCCACTGCTTATTCCTTTTAGTACTCTACCGTCTCCGATGATTTCCCATGTTCCTCCAAATAGTGTTCCTGGATTAGTATTACTATAACTTATATAGACACTATTTACTGGATAGGCTTCATTTAATATTTCTTTTTTTAGATTAGTTTTTAAGTCAGTTAAATCATTACTAAACTTAGTACAGGTTCCATCGATTGCTGCTTGGACATTGGTTGCTC